>CAYQRA010000210.1:0-9641 GCA_964419315.1 uncultured Saprospiraceae bacterium
CCTACCCTTTCGTTTTTCTTTTTGCGAGTATTACCGGATTATGCCTTTGGGAATTTCTCACGCTCACTTTGCGAGAAATAGATGGCCAGCGCGACAAAATTCGCCGATTTATTGGCCTGATCTTAGGACTTATGCCCTTTGTACTGGTGTCTTTGGATAAGTTGGGATTGATCCAAAATTCTGATGATTTTGTTTTGATCAGTGTCTTCCTCTTTTTTCCATTGATCTTCCTTTCTTTTATCTACGAATTGTTTACCGCTTCCAAACGACCATTTGCCAATCTGGCCTATCTCACCCTCGGGATGGTCTATATCGGAATTCCTTTTGCCATGCTCCCTTTTTTGGCTTTTGAAGGCGAAAACTTCCAATCTAACACTATATTTGGCCTCCTTTTATTGACTTGGGCCAATGATACGGGTGCCTATCTGGTGGGTTCACAGATCGGTAAAACCCCACTGCTTCCTCGTATTTCTCCTAAAAAAACGTGGGAAGGAAGTCTTGGAGGAGCCTTGGTGACTTTACTAGTTGCTTACCTTATAAGCATTTGGTTTACAGAGCATTCTACCATCGCTTGGCTAATTCTTGGTGGAATTGTAGCAGTCTTTGGTGGAATTGGAGATTTGGTAGAATCAATGCTTAAAAGGAGCGAAAACATCAAAGATAGTGGTACTTTACTACCTGGTCATGGTGGCTTTCTCGATCGCTTTGATGCCTTTGTTTTTCTACTTCCCTTTGCCACAGCCTATTTACTTTTAATCAAATAGCTGCTTGATTTAGTTAAAAACAGTTTTCTTTTTAAGCACCTTTGCACTTCATAACTAATTCATTTTCAAACAATTGAACATCAGCCAAAGACTAGAACTATAGAACCCATTTTTTCAAACTTACCTCCTTTTATTATTAATCTTTTTCTAAATCCGCTAAACAATTGCGCACGGAACGGGTTTTGATATATTAGGGATGAAAATAATTCATCACCCCAGAACGTTAAATTACTCTTGAAGAAGGCTTTTTTTAGTACCTTCGCTGTTCTAGAATAATAAAAGAATCTATGATATTAAGAATTCATAAGGAAGGTCATCGTATGCTGTGGGTTTTATCTATAGGCTTGATGATCATTAACTTATTGGTTTTTTATTTCTTCGAGGAGGCATTACCGTTTAGCGGTATTCTTTCTGCGGGGCTATTTCTCTTGGTACTACAGTTTTTCCGCAATCCATTACGAGAAGTACTTACCACAGATAGCAATGTCATCTATGCACCTGCTGATGGTAAAATTGTGACTATTGAGACCACCCAAGAGACAGAATATTTTAAGGATAAGCGATTACAGGTCTCTATATTTATGAGCCCTACCAATGTACATGTCAATCGAAATCCAATAAGTGGTACTATCAATTATTTTAAATACCACCCAGGGAAATACCTAGTCGCTTGGCATCCCAAGTCTTCTTCTGAAAACGAACGGACTACCGTAGTGATCGACAATGGAGAGGATGAAATTTTGTTGCGTCAGATCGCAGGTGCTTTGGCCAAAAGAATTGTAAATTATGTGGAGGAAGGAGAAGAGGTGGAACAAGGGAAAGACATGGGCTTTATCAAATTTGGTTCTCGGGTAGATTTATACTTACCCTTGGATGCAAAAATTGAAGTGGTCATGGGCCAAAAAGTCAAAGGTAACCGTACAGTCATTGCCCGAATGTAACTACTAAATATTGGTTCGGATTTAGCAAAAAAAAGAAGGATAAAAACGCGTTTTTATCCTTCTTTTTTTTGACTATATTTTTCTCAGCACAGCAAAATCAATTCAATACAGATTTTGAATTGGAGTTCTCCAAATGCTCGCCCCAGATTTTTTCTCCCTTATCATTGATGTATTGTACCTCTCCTGCTAAGATCACTTGAGCCAAACCATTTTGAAAAGGCATCGCCGAATCAAAAACCGGAGCAATTTTAAGTTCTCCATCTTTTCGAATAAAACCCCATTTGTTTTCTATTTTAACTGGCGCCAATTCATTCGAAAAAACACCAGCATCTTCGTATTCAAGAGGAATCTGTAAAGTACCCTCGGCATCTACAAATCCAAATTTCCCAGCCTGCTCTACCAAGGCTAAGCCATTGCTGAAATCTCCAGCAAAATCATAAGTCGGAGCAACTATAATGTCTCCTTTTTTATTGATGAATCCATATTTTTCATCGTGTACAATAACGGCAAAGCCTTCATAAAAATCGCCATTGCCATAATCATCAATCACCGTGAATTGAGGTAATAATATAATTTTTCCGTTTTGATCGATCAGGCCCCATTTCCCTTTATTGACCACCGTTGCCACACCATTTTGAAAAGAGAAACAAAGATCATATTTCGCTTCAATCACAAAGTCTCCTGAGGTATTGATAAAACCATATTTTCCGTTTTGAGAAGCAGGTGCCAAGCCATTATGGAAAACTCCAGCACTTTCGAAACTAAATGGGATCACTACTTTCCCTGTTTTATCAATAAACCCAAAGCGATTATTTTCAGCAACCGCAGCCAAGCCTTCGCTAAAATCACCCGCTTCTTCAAACTGAGCTTCAATTAACAAAGACCCCCTTCGATCAATATATCCCCAGCGAGAGACCAATTGCACCCTAGCCATTTCCTCTTCAAAATAGCCCACATAATTAAACAGGTGCTTCAATAGCAATCGGCCTTGGCTATCCAAAGGCACCAATTTATCATTGAACCGAACGCGCGAAAACCCATGGTAGAAATCTTCTGCCTCCAAGTATTGTGGTTCGATAACGATCTTTCCCTCCGAATTGATAAATCCGTATTTACCGTTTTCTCTAATCTTAAAAAGTGGTGATTGCATATCGCTGTAGCTGTCGTTTATTTAGTGTCTCTTTGATATTTTTGGATCATCGCCTCAAAAGGAGAATCGACAATTTATTAGGTTCTTTGTAAAACATCAAAGAAAAATGGTTCTCTGACAAATCCCGTGTGTGAGTCAACCAAAAAGAAGAACAAACGCTCCTTTTAGTCGCTTTTGGATTCTTATTTTTGGTTGACCACGGGATTTGTCCAAGAACGAGAAAAATTTGCAGTTGTTAAACAACTACATTTAGTAAAAGTAGCAATAAAAGCGTATTTGAAAGAGAAAGGAGGCTTTTTTGATTGGGTGAAAAGTTAATAGACTTTGGGAATCAACCTGCTAGGTTTTCGGTTTTCGCTGCTCCTCTTGATCTGGAGAAAAACCGAGTCTATGCCAAAGCCAAAGCAAAGCCGCTCCCAAAATGATCTTGATTAAGGCACCCGGCAAAAAAGGATAAAAGCCATAGAGCAATGCTTTTTCAAAACCATAGAGCACCGTCAAATGCAAAAGACCAAAAGCTATGATTATGGCCGTCCCCATCGTCATCACCAATAAACCCAGCAAAAAGCGACGCCCTAAGGCTCGATTTCCACCCCATCCCGCCAGCCAAGCCCCAGCGATAAAACCATACAAAAAACCACCACTCCCTTTGGTCAAGACTAGCCATCCCGAAGCCCCTTTAGCAAATACGGGTGCCCCTAAAATTCCAAGAAGGAGGTATAATAAAATGGCCATTGCCCCCCTTTTCTTCCCAAGTACATAACCCACCAGCAAAACCGCCAAGCTCTGCCCCGTCACCGGAATATCCAATTCATGCCAAGCGAGATCAATCTTTACTTGCGCCATTAGCGATAGAAAGCAAAAAGCCATTACTATCGGAAAAACATAATCCATCAATTTGGAAGAAAATACGGGCATAAAAAAACCTGTCTGGATTTTAATTTCCAGACAGGTAAGGTATTATTTTGTTAGGACTTAACAGCCCTTCTTTATAATTTTTTTAGTGTTTTGAGTCGATCAAGATTCAATTCATCCATGGCCGCGCGCATTTGTTCGATCGTACGATTTTTTCCTTGACAGGAAACGATAAAACGGTGATCGATGATGTATTCGAACATCCCTACCTTTGTAGCATTATTGTATTGCTCATGCGCTGGATAGGTTTTGTAAGTGGTGGTTCGGTCAAAACCATTCGCTGAGTTTTTATTGATATTTTGATTCGACCATTGAGCGGCAGCTAAAATAGTAGCAGGTGCTGCTCCAGAATCCGTAATGGCTATCTTGATGATATTATAATTTTCGCGATAGATCGTAACAACAAAAGTCGCTGGAGCTCCTAAAGCCGCACTCGATTCTCCTTCATTTTCATAAATAAATAGCCCCGCCAATTTATCAGGCATCAATTCTTTGATTTGATCGGCCGTAAATGGAGCGACACTTGGAACTTCTCCAGAGTAGCCTCTCAATTTATTTTGCAATTCCGCCTGACTCATGGTCAATGGACTTGCTTCATTCTTGTACTCGCCCTCTTCTCCCTTGATGTCGGTCATCTCGGATTCATTAGGCACTGCACTTTTTGCAGGTTCTTCTGTAACCGTACTTTCCTCTGCAACAACTTTTGCAGAACCGCTTTTATCTCCGCAGGAAGAAAAAACAAATAGAGACAATAGGAGAATAAAAAACATGGAATACTTCATCGGTCTATTTTTATTTTAATTTAAAACCTATGGAACCTTCCTAACGCTAGGGCAGGCTTACCATGATTAAATCATTAGTTTTTGGAAAAATAAAGGCATTTTAGAATAAAACACCTTTGTATTTATTTTGAAAAAACAAACCCGAAAGCTCGGATTTGTTTTTCAAGGGTATTATTTCAATTATTTTGCCACAATGTAAAAAAGGAGATAATCATTTGATTATTCCACTTCTTCGGCTTTATGCTCCGCCTTCATTTGCGGAAAGAATAAAACATCTTGGATGGAATTAGAATTGGTAATAATCATCGCCAAACGGTCCATTCCAATCCCCAAACCAGCAGTAGGAGGCATTCCATACTCCAAAGCTCGCAAGAAATCCTCATCCAATACCATCGCCTCATCATCTCCCCTTTTCCCCAATTCCAATTGCTCTTCAAAACGCTCCCGCTGATCAATCGGATCATTGAGCTCCGAGAAAGAATTACAGATTTCTTTACCATTACAGATCGCTTCAAAACGCTCTACCAGCCCATCAACGGTACGGTGTTTCTTCGCCAAAGGCGACATTTCCACTGGATAATCCGTAATAAAAGTAGGTTGGATCAATTTCGCTTCACAGTTTTCACCAAAGATCTCATCAATCAATTTTCCTTTCCCCATAGACTCATCAATAGGAACATGAAGTTTTTTGGCGGTGGCCCGCAATTCCTCTTCATTCATTTCCGAGATATCGATTCCTGTAAAATGCTCGATGGCTTCATACATGGTAAATCGTTTCCAAGGCCGTTTAAAATCAATGAGGTTTTCTCCGACTTGTACTTTGGTTGTACCATTGACATCCAAGGTTACTTTCTCCACCATTTCTTCCACCAAATCCATCATCCATTCGTAATCTTTATAGGCTACATATAATTCGATTTGGGTAAATTCAGGATTGTGAAAACGACTCATTCCTTCATTTCGGAAATCCTTAGAAAACTCATAAACACCATCAAAACCACCAACAATCAAACGTTTGAGGTACAATTCATTGGCAATCCTCAAGTAGAGGGTCATGTCCAAAGTATTGTGATGCGTTTTGAAAGGTCTTGCTGCGGCACCACCATAGAGTGGTTGTAGAATCGGCGTTTCCACTTCGAGGTATCCTTTGGTATTGAGGAAATCCCGAATGGAATTATACATTTTCGTTCTTTTAATAAAGGCTTCTTTCACCTCAGGATTGACCACTAAGTCAACATATCGCTGGCGATAACGCACCTCAGGATCTGTAAAAGCATCGTACACATTTCCTTCTTTATCGGTCTTTACGATCGGCAAATTGCGCAATGCTTTGCCGAGGAAAGTCAATTCTTCCACATGCAAAGTGACCTCGCCCGTTTGGGTAGAAAACAAATATCCCGTCACTCCAATAAAATCACCGATGTGCAATAATTTAATCAAAGCATCATTGAGTGCTTGTTCTTCTTCATTGGCACCAATAGTTTTCTTTTTCATATAGAGCTGCATTTTACCTTCACTATCTTGTAGTTTGGCAAAAGGCCCTCTTTGTCCCATAAACCGACCGGCAATACTTACTTTAGGTCTTTGTTCTTTTCCGAAGGCTCCGAAAGGAACGGTTCGCAAAGTACCGATATAATCTTCCAAAGGCATTTCTGCTCGATCAACTCCTGCATCAAAACTGGCCGTTGCACTAAGTCCCATCTCCGCCATCATGGCTTCATCTTCCATCAACACATTTGAGCGAAACTTATTCTGTTTTAAATAATCCGCTAGTTTGGCCGCCTTAACTGGGCCAATGGATTTTAAAGATTCGATTTCCTTCACCAATTTTTGACTAAAATCAGCAGTAGTAAAGTCTGAAGTTTTGAAATTTACTTCAAAAGTTTCGGCAGGGAAAGGATTGATTCCTAGCGCCCTGATTTGTTCGAGTGCCTCGCGGCGTACTCTTTCCTGTTCGCTCAATTGCATATCGGGAGTTTCGATTAGATAAAATGAATAGACTAATTACACATTTTGAACCTGATTGTTTAACCGATCAGCACTTTTAAAGCGTTCTGCCAAACAATTTTGCCATCTCCTAGTACAGCCAAAAAAATTCAATTAGTGAAAAAAGCCCTAAAAAAGGACAAAAATAGCGCAAAACCCTCAAAAAAGGGAATTACAGCCACCCCTTTTAATATTAAGGGAAAAACCTTAACTTTAGTGCCGAAAACGAGTCACCTTATAATTACCTAGCTTTTAACCTTTTTACATCATTTCTCCCTCTCTTCGTATTCCGCAATCGTGAACCTAAATTTCTTTCAAGATTAAATATTTACTTAACCTTGAAGAATCCTATAAACGCTTAATTTTTCTTTATTTTTGTAGCCTTTTATTAGCTTACTTCCCCTGAACGATCGCCAAGCACCTAAAACAAAACACTTTCGAATAATCTTACAATGGATAAGCAAACATCCCCTATCTTTCTAGCCCTAGGCTTGATTTGTTATAAGCGAAGCTTTCACTTGCTGAGTATTGCCCTGCTATTATTATTTTCTTTTAATAGTAGTTTCGGGCAGACCGTTTTGCTCAGCGACCCTGGAATGAGTTATACCAATACGGATATGCCTACCGGACCGGATATCTATCCCGTCAATATTTCTACTTGTACTTCTATTAGCTTTTCTGTGGATTTTAGTTTTTCTCTACCTTGGGAAGGAGGTGGGAATATGGAATTTTGTAATGAAATTAGTCCCGTAACAGGTCAGCCCGTTTGCTTTACGACCGCAACTCCTTGTGCCTGTGACCCAACGACTCCTACCGCAGGTAGTTGTTCAGGCTGTTGGGATTTTCTTTGGGTTAATTTTAATCTAGATGGTTCCAATGTTGGAGGAGATTTGATTGGGGATGCGGGTACAACGGATGCAGATCAATTTGGAACTATTTCTACAGGACCGATTTGTACAAATGGGGCAACTACTGCGGACATTAATATTGTTACCCAAACTTGGGCTGGAAATGAAACCGTAACTTTTACTAATTTAATGATCGTCTGTTGGGAGGGAGCTCCTACCGTTTCTACCAATGATCCAATTTGTGCCGGAAACAATGTAGATCTTATGGGTTCTGTCACGGACCCAGTGGTGGTGAATAATTGGATGTGGTCCAATACAGGAACAGGAGTTATTGCTAATCCTAGCGTTCCAAATACAATCGCTACAACTCCAAGTACTGGAGATACTTATACCTTAGTGACCACTGATGTAAATTCCTGTACAGGTTCAGATGATGTTACTATCACCATTTTCCCATCCCCCAATACGGGTGTTCCTAGTGGTCCGATTTTAGAATGTAATTCTACCAATAATCTCTATATTCTCAATGACCTACTTGCCGGTGAAGATGCTGGTGGTACTTGGACCGAAACTACCGTTCCGACCTCTTCTAGTTTCAATCCAGTTCCAGGAACCTTCAACCCATTGGGAGAAAATCCTGGCACCTATACTTTTGAATATTCTATAGCAGGCGTACCTCCTTGCTTGGGAAGTAGCAGCTCCATAACTTTTAATATTTCCGCAGCACCAGAAGCAGGGAATCCGAATCCGCCCATTACAGAATGCAATACCAATAATAATTTAATCAACTTGAATGGAGAATTGACTTTGGCCGATCCAGGGGGTACTTGGACCGAAACTTCAGCCTCTCCTTCTACTAGCTTTAACCCAGTTCCCGGAACCTTCAATCCCTTAGGACAAGCTGCCGGAACCTATACTTTCCAATATACAGTAATGGGAGCACCTCCTTGTGCAAACGACATCGCTATTGTTACCATCAATGTAAATGCAGGCCCCAATGCAGGAACACCAAATCCACCGACGACCACTTGTAATAATGTCATGAGTCCAATTGATTTAAATGGCGAATTATTCGGACAGGATCCAGGAGGAACATGGACAGAGACATCTCTGGTGCCCTCTTCCGGCGGAGCCTTTAATCCAGTCCCAGGAACTTTTAATCCAAACATGCAAACAGCGGGTACCTATACTTTTCAATATGAACTAATAGGTCTTTTTCCATGTACCAATGTTCAATCTACCGTTACTATCATTGTACAAGCTGCTGCGAATGCTGGGACTCCAAATCCTCCTCTTGTTGTTTGTCCAGCAAATGCGCCTATCGTCCTTACGGATGAATTAAACGGAGAAGACCCAGGAGGGACTTGGTCGGAAACTTCTGTCATTCCTTCTGTAAGTGGTGTCAATCCGATTATTGGTGTTTTTAATCCCCTAGGCGAAGCCCCAGGAACTTACAGCTTCGATTATACCATAACGGGAACTCCTCCTTGTGCCGATGTTTCTGCCACAGTAACGATTATAATTACACCAGGAGTCAATGCAGGTACAGCCAATCCACCAATCAGCCTTTGTAATAGTAGCCTCACCCCCGTTTCTTTATTTGATGAATTAATTGGAGAAGATCCCGGAGGGACTTGGATGGAAACTTCTACTATTACGACCACCTCTGGGGTCAATGCCATCACCGGAATATTTGTTCCTACCGGAGAGATGGCTGGAGTTTATACTTTTGAATATACCGTTCTGGGAGCGCCTCCTTGTCCCGACGATTCGGAGACCGTTACCATTGTCATTATAGATGCACCAGAAGCAGGTGACGCTAATCTGCCATTGATCATTTGTGATAATAGTACCACGCCCATTTCTCTTTTTGATGAATTGATTGGTGCAGATATGGGAGGGACTTGGACCGAAACTGGATTTCCCACCTCTACTAGCGGAGTCGATCCAGTATTAGGAATTTTCGACCCAACTGGAGAAGCACCTGGTTCTTACTCTTTTCTATATGAAATTATCGGAACGCCTCCTTGTCCGAATTCTATCTCCTCCGTCTCAATTATCATCGAAGCTGGCCCCAATGCAGGTACTGCCAATCCACCAATCACCATCTGTAATAATAGCACGACCCCGATTTCGCTCTTTGATGAATTAACGGGAGAAACCAGTGGAGGAATTTGGACCGAAACCTCTGCGCCCTCCTCTACCAATGGAGTCAATGCTGTCACCGGTATTTTCAATCCTACCGGAGAAGCGAC
>CAYQRA010000211.1:0-595 GCA_964419315.1 uncultured Saprospiraceae bacterium
CGTCTAACTCCTTTAAAAAGGCTGATCGCTCTAGACTCAATTGATTGATCGGCCAATCTTCAATATTTGGGTATACCTGAGGATAAGGAGGGGTAGGTTTTTGCATATTTTCTAGAAGGATTAGTCAAAATCTAAAAATCACTTGGCTCTGCGCCTTAGAAGTATTACTTATTTAAGAAACTAAGGTACTTTTTGTTCACCGAAGTGATAAAGGATAATATTTCTGTTCGCCCCTCTCGTTTGGTCGAGGAACTTGTAAAGCAAGGAGGCATTTCTTCCCAAGATTCCAATAATTTTTTTTCAAAAAGGGCTCGATTGTCTCCTCTTTTACCCGGTTTGACTTTGTCTGCTTTGGTATAGATAATCGCAAAAGGGACTCTCATTTCTCCGAGGCGATCGATGAACTCCAAATCGATTTTTTGGGGTGGTACCGAAAGATCAATTAAAATGAAAGCACTGCATAAAGACTCGCGTTGCCCCAAGTAGCGATCGATCATTTTTTCCCAGTCTCTTCTTTTCGTCTTGGAAATTTTTGCATAACCATAGCCCGGTAAATCCACCAAAATAGACGCAATGATTCTCGACACGGCATGAG
>CAYQRA010000211.1:605-9592 GCA_964419315.1 uncultured Saprospiraceae bacterium
GGTAAATCCACCAAATACCAGGTATTATCCATTAGGTAGTAATTGAGGTGTTGGGTCTTTCCGGGGGTTTTGGATACTCTAGCCAATTCTTTCCGATCACTCAACATATTCAACAAAGAAGATTTTCCAACATTCGAACGGCCAATGAAAGCGTATTCTGGCTTTTGATCCTTTGGGCATTGGCTGGTTAGGGTAAAACTTCCAATAAATTCGGCATAATTGATTTCCATAGACGGGCAAAGTTAAGAAAAAAGGGAAAATGGACGTATTAAAGGGTATAGATTTAGAAGGGAAAAGCTTTGGGGTTCAATTGATGCTGATAAAAGGTAGCATGGAATATTCGGAATAGGAAGCTTGAGAGACCTAAACCATTCTTTCTTGCTAAGCATCTATGGAATATTTAAGATTCGAGGTCGGAAACCTCAACTTTGCTCCGTTTAGGGCTTGTAAGTTGAAACGAACGGTCTAATTTCATTGAAAACCACAAGTGGATATCCATTAAATTATGGTTTTCATATCCACTAATAAAAATGGTGGAGCATCCAAATTTCACCAAGACCAACAGAAGGAAATCTTAAAAAAAGGCACCATCTCCCTCCTAGCGGTTAATTTTTTGTTAATCCATTAACAAAAAATAGCATGTTAGCCCAAAGAGGCGTTTCTTCTTCATACAAACCAAAAAATAATCTAACATGAAGAAACTGTTGTTGATGTTTACCGCCCTTCTTTTCCTTGGCCAGGCTGAGGCACAAAGAAAAAATTTTAGAGCAGGATTGCGTTTTGGAGTAACGACCTCTGACTTGCAAGCGAATAGTTTAATGATTAAAAATGCTGCAGATTTAAAAGATCTTCGATTGGATATCGTCAATGCCAATTATGGCGTTCAATTGGGATTATTTGCGCAAGCAAGAATTGGAAAACGATTTTTTATTCAACCGGAGGTTTTATTCAATAGTGCTTCGGTAGATTATAATTTAACTGATTTTTCTAGAGCAATACCAGATTCCAGATTGCTCCGCGAAACCTATAACAACTTGGACATTCCAGTGATGACTGGATTAAAATTTGGTCCATTGCGATTACAAGCAGGTCCTGTCGCACATGTTTTTATCGATAGTAAATCAGAGTTATTGGACGTAGAGGGTTATGAGCAGAAATTTTCGCAGACCACTTGGGGATACCAGGCAGGAATTGGATTGGATCTGTGGAAATTTGTGATTGATCTCAAACATGAAGGTTCTTTCCAAAATGCAGGAGATCACATTTCTTTCTTTGGTCGAGATTATGCCTTTGATACCCGTCAGGGTAAAACGGTGATTGCTCTTGGTTATACCTTTTAGTATGCTCTATAAATATTTTAGACCGAGAAATATGCTCGGCAATTAGTCTATTAGTAATAAGTTTTATAAGTTCAACCCCACAAAAACTGGTTTCTAAACCCAAACCTTTTTACCGAATTTTTAGCATTGAAATAGAGAGAAAGAGGCGCTTTTAAGCGTCTCTTTTTTCTTTTATTAAAAGGCCATTTCTAAACCCAGTCCTCCACTGCGGGTAACCCCCAGATGTAAAGACAATGCTTCTTTCTCTTCTTTTATCTTATCGCTATTGAAAGCCATAAATAACTCTAGGTCTGCCTTCGCATTCAAAGACGCTCCCCAGGCATAACATCCAATTGTTCCCACCAAAAAGGCCAAGCTTCTAGGATTGACAAAGGAATTGATCCCTAGTGAATTATTTTGAATTGCAAAATCCAAACTCGAAAGCCCCCAAGCCGCATAACTTAATACTGAGACTCCTAAACACCAATAGCTCGCTGTTTTCTTTTGCTTAAAAACACGAAAATGGTTTTCGGAAAAATCATTACTTGGAATATACGGTAAAATATGCGCTCCTCTTATACCTACTTTTTTCCACTCTTCGGAATCACCGACTTTAAAAAAGACCGGATTGTAAGAGGTAAAGGTATTTCCGAGATTGATCTCTCTAATTTCTCTAGACAATAGATTGTTTTTTCTTTTCCCTAAGGATATTTTCCAATCTTCTTGGGCGGTGACATTGGATTGTGCTTCTACAACAATATTTAAGCAAAAAAGCAGTAGTAAAAAAGAGATAAATCGAATGGTTTTCATAGGTAATTTCAGTTTCGAGTAAAACGGTGGCTATAGAATTGTATTTGGTGTGCTTTAAAATTTAACAATATTGGTTTAAAGTGATAGATCAAAAATTCAGTCGAACTTTCTAGAGGACTAAAACTAGAACTTAATAATCCAAAACAAACTTTGATAAATTTTGCCCTGTACTTAGTTTCAATTTTTTCCGCAATCGGTACCTAGCTATTTCTACGCCTCGTAAAGAGATACTCATGATATTTGAAATCTCCTTGGTATTCAAATTTAATCTTAAAAATGCACATAATTTTTGATCATTGGGGGAAAGATCTTGAAACTCTGTACGAATCCTTGTCAAAAAATCTCCATGCACTTTATTAAAGTGATATTCAAATTGTTCCCAATCTTCCTGAAGTCGTAAATTGGTATCTATTTCCTTTTCTATTTGTACTAAAGCTTGCTTGGTCGGCACACTTAGCCCATCGCGTTTGACCTCTTTTAGTTTCTCTTTAATCCGATCAATAAATTCATTTTTGACCACCAGATTCATCGTAGATGCTGCCAATAGTTTATTCAAATGAAGTAATTCGGATTCCATTTTTTCCTTTTTTAAATCCAACAACTCTACTTCTTTTTGCTTTTCAATATCATCAAAAATTTGTTGTTTTTCAGCGATTTGCTTTTGTTTTTCCATTTCCAAGACGGATGTTCGATCTTTGTAAACGCGTTTTTGGTAGCGAGAGATGGAAAATAAGGTTAAAAACAATAATAGAAAGTAAAGTATTTTTGCAAGCATACTTTTGTGAAATGCAGGAGTAATCCTAAATCGGATAGGTTCACTTTCAGTCATTCCACCCAGTGCATTTCTTGTGCGTACTTTAAAAGCATAATTTCCTTCTTTCAAATTGGTGTATTCTTTAACCGTAGCAGTGGTCCAATGTCCATAATCTTCATCAAAACCTTCTAGCATATATTGAAACGATTGATTATTGACATCTTTTAATTGAAATGATTCTATAGAAAACTCCAGCACTTTTGCTTTGTGACTGATCGTCATTGACTCCGGACTTTTTGGAGTCTCCCCAAAGTTAGCGCGTTTATACAAAATACGATCAAGAGAAACACTGTAAACTTGGCTCGTAACCAAGGGATTTTCAACGGCCAGTCTATTTTCTTTTTCTGGTGCATAATAGATAAAACCTTCATTGGCATTAATCATAATCCCATCTAAGGTTTGGGTAGAAGCATGCAACAAATCATTATTAAAAGAGTACCTCAATTGATACAAAGAAGAAGAGGTAAAGGCATAATTTTTAGCACTAATTTGTTTGTAATAGCCAAACATCTTTTTGGCATAAACGTAAATATTTTTCTTGCTGTCCTGTTGGAGTAAATAAACAGCTTGTTTTCCAATATCTTTTTGAAAAATTTCTGCCGGAATAATCTGATCCGAATTTTGATCTAATAAATAGACTCCTTCCTTCGTCGAGAAATAAAGTTCGTTATCAATACTAGTGATGGTAATTCTTTCTCCTACGAGCTTTTCAAAATCCCCTTTATATTTATTGGCTTCAATCGTTTTTAAATCTGTTGAAAGATTTAGAATAAACACCCCTTTATAAAACTGACCAACCCAGATTCTACCTTGCTTATCTTCTTCAAAGAAACGACTAGATTGATTGAAACCTTTCAATTTTCGTTTGGGCTCCAATTCATTATTTTCATTAACCTGAAAAAGATACATTCCCGAATAAGTGCCTCCAATGGCATATCGAGGATGTGCTTTTAAAAGTTTAATCTCCCAAACCCCTTCTGTTTTGACAATCTGCTTGGCTTTATCTTTTTCTAATAAAAATAATCCAGTATGATGCCCGGCATAAATTTTCCCAGCAATATTTTGGATGCTATAAGCAGGACCTTCTGTTCCAGGAAGGAATACACTATGATCCGAATTTTTTTCTTTAAAATAAATTCCGTTTGAGGTGGTAAAATAGGTCCCTTCTTCCCTTTCAAAAGCTTCATAGCCACTCCCTTGAATTTTGATGTCCTTATTGATCAAACGCATGGGAGAATTGATATCAACTAATGCTAGTCCATTTTGCATTCCTACCCATAGATTGCCAGAAAAATCCTGAAAACTTCGCAAACAAACATTGGAGAGCAAACCATCTTTAATACTAATCCGTTCTATGGTCTGATTTCTTAAATCAAACAGAAACAAACCAGAGGTCTGCGTTGAAATAGCCAACCTTGTATCCGAGAGTTGTAAAACATGATTGATATAAGTTCCCTTTAAGACTGCACTTAATTTTTTTAGCGGCTGATCGCCTTTTAGGGAATTTGATTTTTGAATTTCACCTGATTGGTAGAAGACATAAAATTCATTTTCATGAGAAAGGAGACCAGCAATAACTCCCTGTGCTTCTTGTTTTATGTTGGCTCTTTGGAGCTGGTTCCCTTTCAACTCTAGGAGTTCTCCTTTATAGTTTTGGGTAAATAAGCGATCCTCAAAAAGAAATGCTCGATCAAGGCCTTCTTTATTTTTGACTACCCTAATTTCTGCCCCATCATAGATATAAATGTTTTGAAAAGTACAGAAATATACTTTCGAACTGGCACAAAACACATCCCAAACTTCATCAAAATCACGAGAAGCATTAGGAATCTGACCAATTAAAGAAACATAGTTCCACTCCTCATCCAAGTATCCAAATTCCCCCTGTAAACCTACATAGAGCCTATTTCGATTTTCATCAAATGCTAGGGAGCGTTTCTTTTTGCCTACCTCAAAAGTGTGTAAATCCCATTCATTTCCATTATAAGATAAGACGCCCAAATTATTGGCGACATAAAGCGTCATCGCCCTATTTTGCGCAAAATCTATATTCTGATTCCCTCCCTTATAACTAGAAGGTGGGAAGTTCTGGATTGGATATTTGCCTTCCGCATATAGATTTGTATTAATACTTAAACTTACAAGAATACAAGTCATAAAAAAACTGGCGTAGTAAATATATTTCATATTGTGAAAGTCTAAATAATAACAAAACACCTAATAATCAGTAAGTTATGAAATTTTATTTTGTTATTTGATGTAGTTCGAAATTTTTCTGATGAAAACTTTGATGAAGTCTTTTTTTTCTCTTTATCAAAGTTCGGTTATATTTTTACTTTATTCTTGGTAAAACCCCTAAAAGTTTTTCAAATATGCTTATAACCAACACACCACAACCAAATTTCAAAATTCCTCTTCCTTTCCAATTACAAAAAATACTCTTATTCTTCTCTTTTTTCTTCTTTTGTACCTCCCTTAGTGCCCAAAGTCAACGCGTAAAAGTATCCAACATTAATGGGCAAATGTCTCTAACCGTAGACGGGAAGCAATTTATGATCAATGGAATGAATTGGGATTACATTCCGATTGGTACGAATACCGTAAATGCCAATTTTTGGAAAAAATCAGATGACATCATCAAAGCTGGGCTAGATTCAGAAATGGCACTGCTCAAAAATATGAATGTCAATGTGATCAGACAATATACAGGAGTGCCTGCCAAATGGATCAAGTACATTTATGAAAATTATGGCATCTATACCATGCTCAACCATTCCTTTGGTAGATATGGATTACTCATGGACGGCGTCTGGGTTCCCGTTACAGATTATTCTGATCCTAAAACCCAACAATTCCTCTTATCCGAAATAGATGAATTGGTAAAAGGATATAAAGATACGCCAGGCCTATTATTATACTTGCTCGGAAACGAAAACAACTACGGTCTTTTTTGGGCAGGAGCAGAAACAGAGGATTTTCCAGATGATGAGGGAGAGAAAGCCTATATCGGTGAAAATCGAGGAAGACCGATGTATAAATTGATGAACGAGGCAGCTTTGAAAATAAAAGCAATGGACGCGTCCCACCCGATCGCTTTATGTAATGGTGATGTACTTTTCATAGATATCATCGCGGAAGAATGTAAGGATATAGACATTTTCGGAACCAATACTTATCGCGGACTTTCTTTCGGAGATATGTTTCAGGTCGTAAAAGACAAACTCAACAAACCCATCATGTTTACCGAGTTTGGAGCAGATGCTTATAGCGCGATCAATAATGCGGAAGATCAGGAATCTCAAGCCTATTATATGGTCGGCAATTGGAAGGAAATTTATGAAAATGCTGCAGGTGTTGGAAAGGTAGGTAATTCCATTGGCGGCTTCACTTTTCAGTTTAGTGATGGTTGGTGGAAATATGGTTTTGACGATAGAGAAAATGCAGATTTACATGACAATAATGCCTCTTGGGCCAATGGTGGCTACCAAAGAGATTTAGCACCTGGAGAAAATAATATGAACGAGGAGTGGTTTGGCATCTGTGCTAAAGGCCCGACGAATGAAAGAGGATTATATACCCTTTATCCAAGAGCTGCCTATTATGCGCTAAAGGAGGCACACCAATTGAACCCTTATGCAACAGGAACAAATGTCTCTTCGGTAAATAGCTATTTTGAAAATATCCAAATCACTGATGCAATGCTTCGGGCGAGAGGTGATAAAGCAGCTTTAGAATCAAAAGATAAAGTGAGTCTAAGTAATTTTAGAGCGGAATTTTCCACCTTCAATACCTACGGTTCTTTGATTACTACCCCTGCGCAAGCGGACCCGGTAGAACCCACCTTTCCTGACGAACTCGGCTTTGATCACATGCAGTCTTTTTATGTTGGAGTGGAAGCGAATCCATCCTCCAATATGAGTGCCAATGTCAATTTCAATTTTCTTGGAAACGTGGCCGATAATCCTATCGATGAAATCTTTTATGAAAATAGAGTTCGCGATATTCCGGGTAGAAATAATTCCGGTAATCTTTCCGTCTATAATGCGGAATTTGACTGGAGTGCCAAGGAATTTGATTTAAGGGGTTTTTATAGAACGGGACATTACCATTGGGGCTATGAAGGCGATTTCTTTGGTTTGTATCCAGAAGCCAATTACGGACCGAACCTAGATATTTATAACGGAGAAATTCTTGGAATCGAAATAGATGGCAAGCGAGCCATCAAAGGCTTAAAGGCTGCTTTTGGACCTCAGTTATGGTGGGGAGCCAACCCTGCCCTATTACTCAAATATAGTCGAGAAATAAATCACTTTAAGGTTTCGGGTGTATTCCACGAAGATATTGACGATGCAGCAGAAGTAGTCAGTTCTATTGCCGTTCCCCTTCCAAGAACTCGTCGAGCGACGCTGCATATTGGAAAAGAAATTGGCGCTCTTGAAGTTGAAGTCGGAGGAATTTGGGGAGGACAACCTTTGAATGGCAGAAGTTTCCAAATCGTAGAAGTAGGCCCCGAAGGAGGATATACCGTCTATGAAGATGAAATAAAACCCAATGACAACTGGGGGGCTAAAGCAAGAATTAAATTTTCTAAAGGTGCCATTAATTGGTATGCACAAGGAGCTACGATGGGATTAGTGGCGAACGGAGGAGCAGATTATACGCGAACTTTTACGGGCTGGAGATTAAAAGACAGTGGAAGCGGTAATCAAAATAATTTCCTAACTGGATTCACCTTTTCTCTTGGCGATGTTCAGATCGCTCCGAATTTCTTATGGCAAAAACCCTTAGTCGATCCTATTCCAGGAGATGTCAAAGGGCCAGGTCGATTGAGAAATATCCAAGCAGATCCATTTGCAGTTAGAGCAAATCGAGAAACCGTAGCAGGAGAGCTTTTACTAACTTATGATCCTACTCCAGGCACCTGGATGTATGAATGGGATAATGACCGTGCGGAAGATGCAAAATTTGCTATAAGCGCTGGCTTCGTTTTTAGACATTTACCAACGACACAAGATGCCGCGATTGGCTTTTTGGGTAATCGAACTTCTTTCGCCTTCCCCCAATCCGCTCCCGCGCAAGATTTATGGGAATCGAACATTCGCATGGTTTCTAAAGTAAATACTGACTTTGGAATTATCGCAAATTTCTTAGTTGGAAATGCCCAATCGAACGGTAGTGATGAACGATTAGTCGAACGCTTTGCAATGGACCTCCGAGCCATCTACAAGAGATTAAAATTGACCTCCCAAGTCAAAGTAAACGACTGGGGGCCTTTTGATTATCACCGAGATTTTAACCTGACTTACCCCTTACAACTGATGATGGATTTATCGACTACTCTAAGTAAACCAGATTGGTTTCTTTTGCCCAATACCCAAATGGGTATAAGAGCCACGTGGCGATCATTAGATCAATACTCGCCGCGATACCTGCCGACCCAAGTGGAAGAATTTGCTACAGAACCTATTACTAGTCCAGTTGGATTTGGTAATGGATCAGAATTAGAAATTAGAACATACATTCACATCAATATTGGTAAATAAAAACCAATCATGGCTAGTTCCATGTGATCTTAATTTTAAAAAAAAGAGACATGAAAAAAAATATATTTTTAAATTCGAACTTCTTTCTTTTACTAGGTTTTATACTCCTATTTAGCAATTGTAAAAGAGATAAATCTGATGATGCCGTAATCGCAACTTTCCCAAAAAATGGTTTGGTTTTTATTGACGGATTCAGTGCAGGATTGGAGTATTTACCATTTGCTGATTCTTATTTTGAAGCTTTTTCAGTAGATGAAGAAGAGAGTTATATTGGATCAGCCTCTATGCGAATTGATGTCCCAAATGAAGACGATCCTGATGGAAATTATGCTGGGGCAATTTTTAGAATTGATGGAGCTGGACGAGATTTAACAGGTTTTGATGCGCTTACTTTTTGGGCAAAAGCATCTCAAGGCGTTGTTATAGAAGAAATGGGATTTGGTCAAGACTTTGAAGAAAATAAATTTCAGGCATCTATAACAAATATAAGTATGAGTACAA
>CAYQRA010000212.1:0-9573 GCA_964419315.1 uncultured Saprospiraceae bacterium
AAGGATGTATTGGGCACTTTGGGTCGCTACGATATTGGCAAGTGGAGTATGTACCGTATAGAGTTCTTGCAAGTACTTTTTGGCAGCAGCATACACCCCCTCATAGCTTTCTTGCGTTTGATCCGCGAGTTGAGTTAAAGTTTTTTGGAATTTTAGGTCATTTAAGATTTTTTCCATGGTATAATTTGGCTGTTTTTACTTTGATGGGCATTGTTTTCTCAGAGCAAACAATATAGGGAATCCTTAGCATTTTGCCATAAGATTTGGTCTTGGAGATTGAGACTACTTTAAATAAAGCGCTTGAAATTCAACCACTTGTCCAGTAAGCAGCTAGAAAAGGCAGACCAATCATCGGCCTTTTTAGGGCTACTTTACTAATAAACCTTAGTTATCGCTCTATTTTCCAAGGCTTAAAAAACTTCATTTTGCCAAGCATATTATTTTTTTATATCGAAAATAAACCTAACTTGGGCATGTCTAATGTTGTTAATACCAAATTAAAATCGGAAAATGTCACAACAATCCGGTATTTTTTCGGTTAAATCCAAAAAGTTAGAATTTTTGGCAAGGAATTAAAGGGTATAAACACATACGTAAAGAGAATGATACATCCCACGAAAATTGATTAATACGGAGTTTTTAGCTCGAACAGCATAAATCGCTGAATTCTAGAGCTGAAAGCTGGTTTATTTCTGGGAATAAAACGAATGATATGTCTGATAGGAAGAAAAAAGCAAAGAAGCCCTCCTTTTTTTGGATGGCCACGGAGATTGGAAGAGCAGTAACAGAATTAGGAATGTCTATTCCTTTTCGAAATTTTTATAAAAAAGAGATGAAAGGTGATGGGCATCCTGTCTTGGTTTTGCCCGGTTTTATGGCCACGGATTTTTCTACTGGTCCCCTTCGTAGGTTTATTCAAAAATTAGGGTATACTCCATATGCATGGAAATTGGGCAGAAATTTCGGGAAAGTGAAGTTTTTAGACCTTCTCGTACAAAGACTTGAAGAACTCTACGAAGAACATGGCGAAAAAGTTAGCTTGATTGGTTGGAGTCTTGGAGGGGTATATGCCCGCCAAATCGCTAAGGAGCGACCGCATATGGTTCGTCAAGTGATTACTTTAGGTTCGCCTTTTCGAGGAATTACCGAACCCAATAATGCTTCTTGGCTTTATAACCAAGTATCTGGGAACAAAAGAATCGTCGATCTTGACCCTGATTTATTAGCAGATTTACCCAAACCAGCTCCGGTACCAACTACCGCGATCTATACCAAAGAAGATGGAGTGGTTCCATGGCGCGTGTGTATGGAAGCGGAAGAAGATTTTTTCCACCAAAATATCCAAGTGCGCGGTAGCCATCTAGGCTTAGGGGTCAATCCTGCGGTGTTGAATATCGTCGCGGATCGTTTGCTTTATGCAGAAGAATATTGGGAGCATTTTACGCCCCGCTATTTGGTGAATGATTTACTTTTCTATCCTTCGCTTTAATAAGCTACTCTAAACTTTACAAAAGCGCCTTATCGACAATTGGATTCGATAAGGCGCTTTTTATTTTAAAGCATTTCTTTTCTTTCCTTACTCTTTAATTTTAACCACTTGGAGACTATACTTTTGTTCCTGATCATCGATTACGACATGATAAACACCGGGAGCCAAGTCTTTATGGAAATGGACTATTTGCTGCTGTGGTCCGGCAACTTGAGTGGTCGGCGCTAAAATGTTTTGTACCCATTGCCCAGTTTGGTTGTATAGATTGATTTGAACCTTGGCGGAATGGGGGAGGGTGTAATTTAAAATACTAGAGGAGGTGATTGGATTGGGACTGATGGTAAGGGCCATTTTTTTTATTAGTACTGGATCTTGTGTATTATTGGTAAAATCATTAAGAAATCGGGCAACTGCAAAGTCGTTATTAATTCCATTATTAGCAGAACCAGCCAATACAATTTTTCCATCTTCTTGCACCGCAATGGCATGGGCAAAACTAATTCCACTAAATTCAGCTCCTGTTTTTCCATCTAAACCAAAAGTATTATCAAGACTGCCATCCGGTAGATAACGAATGAGAGCAAAATTAGATTTATCATTTTGATCTTTTGCAGAGCCTAATAAAATAATTTTTTGATCAGCTTGCACATATATTTTATAGGAAAAAGATCCATTTCCTACCTCTGTAATGATCATACCACCATCTCCGAATGTATCGTCTAATTTTCCGTCTTCCATTAAGCGGATCATCCCAAAGGCTCCTACTCCTTCCTTAATGCCGGATTCTAAAAGAATTTTACCATCCGACTGAAAGCCAACAGACCTACTAAGTTGACTAAAACTGAGGTTGGGAATAATTAGAGTACCATCATCGCCAAAACTTAAATCCAAACTGCCATTAGGCAGGTATCTAGCTATTGCAATATCTCGCTCAGTACCACCAGGATGAGAAACTAAACTCCATCCTACGGCCACAATTTTTTGATCGTCTTGGATTGCCAAGCCTAAGGCACCCTCAATATTTCCTCCCGGAAATCCAGTTTCTACTTTCCCATCAATTCCAAAACTAGAATCTAAGCTACCATCTGAGAGGTATTGAACTAATGCGAAACCTGTGAGACTAGGATTTATATCGGTATTTCCTGTTTGCAAAATCTTGCCATTTTCTAGGACAATAACATCTGTACCATAATCAGGGTTTCCTCGTAAGTCTGTAATGAGAATGCCTCCGTTTCCAAAAGAATCATCAAGGCTACCATCTGAATTGAATCGAATCAAAATGAAATCAATATTTGGGGTGTTAATTAGAGTATATCCTGAAACTAAAATTTTACCATCTGCTTGTAATGCAAGTAAATTCGAAGAGTTAATTCCATTTGTATCTACTGAAATTTTACCGTCCATATCGAAGGACTCATCAATATCTCCATTGGGATGAAATCGGGCGAGTGCAAATTTCCCTTGACTTGATCCGGCAACTATTATCTTACCATCTGCTTGTATAGCAATATCAAAGACCCTATCATTTCCGTTTGAAAAATCAACCACCACTTTTCCATCCTCTCCAAAGGAAAGATCTAAAGCGCCATCTTGAGCGGAAATAATACTACCAATAAAAAGGAATAAGAAGAGTAATAAATTTTGAGGAATCATAGCTTATTGGTGTTTTAATGAATCACCAAAATAATAAAAAATGAGATCAACACAGCTACCTTAACAATAAAATAACATTACCTCAATCGTCTAATTGTGATTCAAGTCAAAGCGCCCTAAAAAAGGGAAAGACCAGCTAATAAATTTTTAGCTGTCTTTCTTATTCTCTAAGCACTTGGATACTATACTTTTGTTCCTGATCATCGATTACGACATGATAAACACCGGGAGCTAAGTCTTTATGGAAATGGACTGTTTGCTGCTGTGGTCCGGCAACTTGGGTGGTCGGCGCTAAAATGTTTTGTACCCATTGCCCACTTTGATTGTATAGATTGATTTGAACCTTGGCGGAATGGGGGAGGGTGTAATTTAAAATACCAGTTGCACGGATGGGGTTGGGGAATAAGGTCATCGCAAATTCACTTTGTAAGATGGAATTTTGCGTATTGGTGGAACTGGCGGTTAAATACCTAGAGACTGCAAAATTATACCGCAAATTTACATTGTCAAAAGCAGAACCAGCCAGAACAATTTTACCATCTTTTTGTATCGTAATATCGTTAGCAAAACTATTTCCATTAAATTCAGTTTCTGTTTTTCCATCCTTGCCAAAAGTACTGTCAAGACTACCATCCGGTAAATAACGGAGGAGTACAAAATTTTGTTTATCGTTTTGATCACTGCCGCCGCCTGCCAAAAGAATCTTTTGGTCCGCTTGCAGGTGTATGGAAGTCGCAAAAGATTTATTTCCGAATTTGGTGAGAACCATTCCGTTTTCTCCGAAGGTATTATCTAATTTTCCATCCTCCGTTAAGCGGATCATTGAAAAACCTGCTCCTGGTGGGCGGTAAATTCTACTTGCTATAAGAATTTTACCATCCGATTGAATGCTAATAGCTTCTCCCGTTTGACTAAAATTTAGGTTAGGTATAGTAAAGATACCATCATCACTAAAACTCAAATCTAAGCTGCCATTTGGAAGATATCGGATTACGGTAATATCTGCCTCCTCGTCAAAAGGAGAAGCACGATTAATATAACCCGCGACTAAGATTTTTTGATCGGTCTGGATAGCTAAGTCCCTTGGAGTCCCATAGGCAGGAGATTTTGCAATTTCGGTACTTACTTTCCCCCCAACTCCAAAGTTGGGATCCAGTGAACCATCGTCAAGGTATCGAACCAAAAAAAAATGGTCGAGTGTATTCGTGATTGGACTTGATCCTGCTTGCAAAATCTTTCCATCTTCTTGGATTAGAATAACTTTACTGTAATCATTTTTTCCCTGATTAATGTCTGTCCTAATACTACCACTATTTCCAAAGGAATCATCCAAACTTCCATCTGTGTTTAATCGGATCAGTAGAAAATCTACATTAGGAGCACTTATTTTTGTATGTGCTGCAATTAAAATTTTACCATCCGATTGTATCTCAAGTAAATTGGAATTAAAAACTTGACCTATATCAATCGCAGTTTTACCGTCGACCCCGAAAGATTCATCAAGATCTCCATTAGGGTGAAATCTAGCGACCGCAAACGAATAAGAATACATTGATCCAGCTACTACGATTTTGCCATCATCTTGAATTGCTACCCGAAGCGCCTCAGCACCAGCTTCCTCTCCATTAACTATAAAGAGAGGCCTTACTTTACCATCCACCCCAAAAGATAAATCCAAAGCACCATCCTGAGCGTAGCCAATACTGCTAATAAAAAGAAATAGTAAGGGAAGTAAGTTTTTAGAATTCATTGCTAATTTTTTTGTCAATTGAAGATAAGAAGAATTTTAATTCAGAAGAAGCGAAAACAGTGAAAAGACGTTTTTTGACAAAAGCGATCACTACCCAAAGGCTGATCTTAAGTCAAAGCATCGTAAAAAAGTAGAGAATAGAGCCCTCCTAGGAATAAAGGACAGAAAGGCATCTATTTAAATGGTAATTTTATTACATTTAATGGTGTATTTAGAAAACCGATGGAGCAAATCAAATAGACTTTCTCCAATGAAATACAGAACAGCGATCTAAAAAAGGCAATCCATACATTGCCCGAATAACTGATTTTATAACGAGACTATCTTTAAGAAGGATGAACGATCTAAAACTTTTCACGTATTTGGGACTACTTTTATTTGGGCTGCCCTTGCAAGCACAGCAAGCGTCTATCACCTCCACGGAAGCCCTTTCTCCCAGAATTGCCAATTACGAAATCAAAGCCAAGCTCAATCATGTTGACCGAACCATCAAAGGGATTGAAAAACTCAATTGGCGCAATACCTCTCAAGATGTCATTACGGAGTTGCAATTTCACATGTATCTCAATGCTTTTAAAAACAACCAGTCTACCTTTATGACCGAAGGAGGATCGAGGATCGGTGGGTTGCGAAACGATTCGAATGAAAATGTCTGGGGCTATGTGGATATCGAATACATCGCAGATGAAGACGATAATGTCTTGTCGAAATCACTAGAGTACATCCAGCCAGATGACGATAATAAAAAAGACCAAACGGTCATCAGCGTCCAATTGCAAAAGCCATTATTGCCAGGAGAAGAAATTAACTTAGAAATAAAATTTACTTCCAAACTGCCAAGGCTATTGGCGCGAACCGGATATGCGGGCGATTATTATTTGGTGGCGCAGTGGTTTCCTAAGATTGGGGTTTATGAATATCCGGGGATTCGCTATGCCGAAAAAGGTCAATGGAATTGCCATCAATTTCATTCCCGTTCTGAATTTTATGCAGACTTTGGCGTCTATGATGTTTATTTGGAAGTACCCAAAAATTTTAAAGTCGGCGCTTCTGGTGTTCGCCAGTCGGTTCGTAAAAATGGCTCGACTAAGACTTGGCATTTTCGGGCAGAAGATGTCATTGATTTTGCCTGGACGGCTTCCCCTGATTTTGAAGTCATCGAAGATAAATGGGAACATGTCGATCTCCATTTATTTATCCAACCAGAACACGAAAATTTGGCGCAACGTTATCTGACTTCTGCCAAACAAGGATTGGAATATTTTGGGAAGCATATTGGTAAATATCCCTATACTAGTTTGACCATTGTTGATCCTTCCGTGCGAGGTATCCAGTCGAGTGGAATGGAATATCCTAATTTTATTACGGGGATTAGTTTTTATAATTTGCCCGATGGTTTGCGTTTGATTGAAACGGTAACGGTGCATGAATTTGGGCATCAATATTTTATGCAACTCCTAGCGACCAACGAGTTTGAAGAACCTTGGATGGATGAAGGATTCAATACTTATTTTGAAGGTCGTACCCTCGATCATTATTATGGTGAAAAAACATCTGCCACGGATATATTTGGTTTTCATTATGGTGGGGTAGAAGGGGCAAGAGTAGATTATGTGGGCATGAATAATCCGAAGATTGCCGAAAATTTCCGCTATGTCTGGGAATTCAAACATGGAGGCTATTCTGATTTGACTTATAATAAAACGGCTACGTGGCTACGCACCTTAGAAGGCTTAGTTGGAATGGAGGTGATGGATGAAATCATGCGAACTTATTTTGAGCGCTGGAAATTTAAGCATCCTTGTGCGAAGGATTTTATCGCTATTGTCGATGAAGTAGTCCAGAAAAATCACGGCGATAAATTTGGCGAAAACATGGATTGGTTTTTTGATCAAGTACTGTATGGTTCTGATATATGTGACTACGAAGTAGCTTCTATCAGTAATACTAAAGCAACTCCAGATTATGGTGTTTTTGAAGATTTGAATAATTGGATTTCTGCGACTTTAGCGGAAGAAGAACAGGAAGGAAAGGAAGTAGTAGAGGAAGGCCCTTATGAATCTAAAGTGGTTCTTTTTAGAAAAGGAGAAGTCATCATGCCACAGGAAATCCTTTTGCATTTTGAAGATGGAACGGAAGAATTGAAATCATGGGATGGTCAGTCCAGAAGTTTTGAAGTAAAAGTGAACAGTGCGGTTAAACTAGAATGGGTAAAGCTCGATCCTAGCGAAAAAATATACATCGATAATAACCTCAATAATAATAGTTATACCACCAAACCCAATAAAAATCCCATTCGAAAATATGGAGCCAAGATTTTGCTTTGGTTGCAGAGTGCGATGCAAACGCTAAGTTTTTTAGTGTAGTAAAATCGTAGGAGTAATTGAGCAAAAAAAACCTTCCATAAAAGCAAAAGAAGAATCAAATGAATTTTATTATAGCATATTTCAAGGGAATCTGGCAGGTCATGAAAAGTGGCAAAGTGGTACTTATCCATTATTTGACTTTACTGATCTTAGCACTTTTAGCGACCATGCCATTTATGAATCTAATGGATTCCAAAGTGGGGCATTCTTTGGCAATTGATAAATTATTACCTGATTTTGATTATACCGTTTATCAAGATTTTATGAATGCGACTGGCGTCAAAACCGCCTTTGCTGCTATTGGAAATATGGGACTTGGATTGCTGGTCTTATTTTTTATCCTTTCCATTTTTCTAACGGGAGGAGTTTTGAAAATCTATAAAAATGCCCCGGAGCGTTTTAGCCTACAATCTTTTTTTGCAGGCTGTACTTATTATTTTTGGAGATTGCTGAGAATGACTATTTATTTCTTGGTGGTACACATTGCCATTGGAGCTTTGTTTGTTTTTATCTATACCAAAATGATTGGCGGCGGCTTTGATGATTTTGGTAGTGAAATTGGGTACGTGGAGGTCATTAGGAAAGTAGGAGCGGTTTACCTCTTGGTCGCGGCTTGGTTTTTTATGGTGCATGATTATGCAAAAATTGATCTAGTACACCAAGATCGAACTTTGATTACGCATTCCTTCTGGGGATCATTTTCACTTGTGTTTCGTAATTTCTTCAATACCTTTCTGCTTTATATCCTCAATGCTTTGACCTTTGCTGGGGTATTTGTCCTCTACTTTTATTTAAGTAAAATGATCTATACCGATACGCCCCGAGGCATTGCTTTAGCCTTGATCTTGGGACAAGCTTTTGTTATCGCAAGGATAGCGGTGCGCTTGCTTAATTTGGCCAGTGCAACTTTGGTTTATAAAGGTATCATGCGAAAGCGGAATGAAAAAATCCGCTTGGTGGAAGAAGCGGAAGAAGCTCGTTTGCAAGCGATTAGAGATGCGGAAGAAGAAGCGATTTATATGAAGAAAAAAGCGGAAGATGCCGAATACCAAGCCAATATTGCTGCCCGCAAGGCCAAGCTCGCTGGAGAAGCGGCTGCTGCTTTAGGGGCTAGTGAAGTCGCAGAAATGATCGAAACGGAAACACCGCAAGGTGTAGAGGATGCAGCGCCTACGGTATCAACTGAAGAGACCATTGCCATTATTCCACCGACGGAGCAAGACGCTTTGAAAGTCGTAAAACCACCTTCGATAATCGAAGATTTATTTGGGGAGGAAGAATAAGGTCTAAGAGCATGTTTTACAGTTTCCAAAAGCTCTAAAGTCTTTTTTTGAGATAAAAGGAAATACTTTAGGGCTTTTTATTTAAGCACTTATTCGGTAGAGATAAGCAAATATTATTTGATGGGCATTTGCCTATTTCCTACCATTTCCACAATTATCTAAAAGCATACCGCAGCAGATCATTTACTTATTTCGTTTGTTTGAATACTACACCTTGAATGGTGATCTTGTTTTAGTTTCAGAATCCTTGCTGCTGTTTGGATTTCCAAACGAATAGGAAACCATTTTATCTGAACCAATAAAATGAAAAAAATACTACTTCTACTTTTACTACACCTCCTCTTTAGCCCCTATAGCGAAGCGACCCATGTTAGGTCTGGTGAAATCCAATATACCCAGATTGATACCAGAACGATAGAGGCGACGATTCTCACTTATACCAATGTAAATAGCGTCTCCGCAGATCGAGATAGTTTGATGATTTGTTGGGGAGATGGCGCTTGTGAAAGAATTCCTCGAGTCAATGGCCCTGCAGGTCCAAACGGAGTACCTGATGGAGAAATCCTCGATCAGGATTATAAAAAAAATGAATACACTTGGACGCATCAATATGAAACCTTAGGCCACTATGTCGTATCCATGTCTGACCCTTCCCGAAATAGTGGAATCCTCAATATCGTCTTAGCAGATAATTTTGCTTTTTACATCGAAACGGAAGTGTTTTTATCTGAATCCTTCAATCATGCTCCACTCAATTTGCAAGCACCAATAGATATCGGTTTTGTAGGAGAGCCATTTATGCACCTCCTGAATGCGATAGACCTAGATGGTGATAGCATTTCTTTTCAAATGGTGCGTCCCTTGTCGGCGCACGATCAACCGGTAACTGGATACTTTGATTTGTCAGATATTGGCCCTGGCCCAAACAATAATGTGAACTTCAATGAAGAAACGGGCTTGTTGATTTGGGAAACGCCACAAGATGCCTGAGAATATAATATCGCGATCGAAATAATACCTTATCGCAACGGG
>CAYQRA010000213.1:0-9572 GCA_964419315.1 uncultured Saprospiraceae bacterium
ATTTAAATCAAATGCTTGGTAATTATCCTGGATGGCTGTACCAGTTGTATTGTCATATATTTTAAAATTATTTGGGGCAGGCAAGCCACTCCCTGAAACAGGGGTAATGGTTGGTGGTATCCCATCTTGGCACATTTCTAAATTCGTTAGCATCGGGCCGTCTGGCTGATCACTAACAATCAATTGTACAGGTGTTTTTGGGGAACGACAACCATTGCCGTCAATTGTTTCTACAAAATAAGTATAAGTACCCGGAGCAAAAGTCTCCGCTGCGGGTGGTGAATATGGGGTATTCCCCGTTTGATTTGGAACCAATAGTGTAGTTCCATCTTGATCGAACCAAGCCTCTGATTCGAGCGGTGATCCACCGGATTGAATTCCTTGTCCTGCTGGTATAGGAATTCCCACACACATGGTATAGGTGATCGGAGTTGGGGAAACAGGACGACTTAGGGTGATGTCAATACTATCTTGCACCAAGCAAAATGGAAGTCCAGGAGATAATGGAAATTCACCTCCAAGGGTATAATAAATTCTTATTGTGGTATTTCCAGGGGTAGGTTGAAATCCATCCAATGCACTTCCCGATAAGGTATGAACGGAATTATCAAAAATAATTGGATCTGGATTATTGACGATACCAGAAACTCCTGTAAAACGACCAATCTTATCATAGTTTGGTGGAAGGCCACCATTTCCTGTTAATAAAGTTAATAGGTCTAAATCTTGAGTTGGGTTAGCGGCATCACTTGACAGACATAATACATAGTCCGCAATTAATTGGGGATCATAAAGTGGTTGCACCCACATATCCTGGTAATGGACACAGCCCGCATTATCCTCCAAGACCACATGATATAATGTTGGTCTATCGTGAAATAGGTTCGGGAAAGTGATCGTTCCTCCCATGCCATCAGCTGCAGTGGCGTCAAATTCAAATATAGGAGTGTTTATTCCTAAACTATCTCCAAAAGAAAATAAGTATAAAGCATATGGATTACTGGTGCTATTAGGTGCAGGAGCAACCGCATCGGTATAAATTCTGGGGTCTCTTCCTCCCTTTACACTTGCTATAGTCAACTGACCTTTATTGTCGCATAAATCTGCTGGCCCTTCAATTGCAAAGCCCTCAAATACTTCTACTTTAATTTCTGCAAAGCAACTATCCGGCGTACTTTGGTCATAAACCCTGATACTTTTAAAACCAGCAGGGATTCCATTGAATGTAAAATTTCCACCATTAAAAACATCTCCGAATGGCGTGTAAGAAACATAGGCACTGGTCACATTGGCAAGTGTTCCAGTTCCATCAGCATCTGCCATTTCAAAAGTAAAATAAGCAGCAGGGTCGATGCCTCCACCTGTCAAGTCAGGTAAACCTCCTTGTACATTCAAGGTGACTCGATTGGGGTCTCCACAAGCAAATACCTGTTCTAGTTGAATTTCTGAAGCAACATTTATGGTAAACTCAATCGTATCTCCAGAACAAATTGGCGTATCATAATAACCTTGGACTACTAGTCCAGGCTCATATTTATTGGGACCTGCAGATTGAAACTGTGGGACTATTTTTATGGTGGTATGAGTTCCTGCTGTTTGCATAAAACCACCATCCGCGACAAAGCCACCGTCTAGAAAGGTATCATCTGCTGCTCCGGTAAAGGAGGAAGCAGAAAGCCCAACATCTGTATTGTTAGCAATCCAGTCATAGGTATAGATTCCAGGAGTGGTGTCATTTGCGACAGGTACAATATTACTTAGAATTTGTTCGATAGTTGTTCCAGCGCAGACCGTCCAATCATTGATTGGAGCAGCGGTTGGATTAGGGTTTACGACCACTCTACAACTACTAGAGGACACCTCCACACAAGCACAGGATGCATTCAAATTTCTATAGTCGTCTAAATCATCTCCAACAGTAATTGCAGGAGCATTTATCCCTGGAAGATCAGTATATAAAGAACTATTGCTACTCCAATTAATGGCAAATACTCTATAATCAGGACTGTAGCCAAAAGCTAGACCGGTAGTCGTAAAAATAAAATTTTCATCGGTCGTTCCTGTTCCAATTTGAATAATAACATCATTATTATCTACCAGGACATAGCTCGTGTTGACGGTGTCATTAAATCCTAAAATTGGCCCTACATGAATTTCAGCATCTCCTTCACAAGCAAACATAAAACAAGAACAAGACTCAAATGGCCCCAGATCAACTTGTAATTCACAACCATAAGTGGCATCACTAAATTTAGCGATAATGGTCTGGACGGTTCCATCTGCTGAAAGTCGAACATTTTCAATTTCAACATAAGGTAAAGTGCTATTGATGTCCGAATTTGCAATAACCGCATCCGTCCCATCTATAAAAGTTAGCGGAGTGGTTCCATCCGATTCGAATAATCTTAAACTATCACTGGGTGGCAAATCCTTATAATAAACTCTTAAGACAGCGGCTACATAATCATCCGTTTCGTCTTCCGAAAAATTATCAAAACATTTTCCAATACTTACTAAATTGATACTGTCAACTGTACATGGAGGAATGACATAAAATGGTGCAAAACAAGGGTGCCCTAACGATTCGCAAGCTGATCCTGAAGTAGGGTCATAATTGAAGCAAAGTTGATAAGTGGCTCCGCCTTCCATTTGCCAAGTTGGATATCCATTTACATTAGAAGTAACCGTAGCACTCTCTGTTTGCAGTACTCCATCTTTATATAACTCCCTTATTACAGCAGGAGGACCTGGAAATCCACCGCAGCTAGAAGGGCTTTCATCTTGTAAATTTATTTCAAATGAGAAAAAAGTATAATCCGGATTTCCTGGAGCCTCAAACTCAGTACAAAACTGCATGGCACCACCTGTTGACCTGTAAACTTGTATTTCATTATCACAAGCACTACTATTTTGGTCAGCTACATCGGTCCCTGCTTGCGCTTCATCCAAAACAAGTGTAAAAATACTTTCCGCATTACAATTGGCTTGGTCTGGTGAAGGACAACAATCTACTCCAGATCCCATTGATGAAGGTACTGCATTCGCAAAAAGTGTTTCACAATCTCCAAAACATCTGGTTAAAGTTTTCCCATTGCTAAAATTGAAACTTCCGAAATCATAGACTTTTGAAAAATCCACAGCACCAGCTCCACTATAATCTGGAGGGCCTAATTTTTCGGAATCAGAATATGATCCACTTCCCCATTTTACTCCATCAACAAAGGTTCCTGCATTATCCCAAATCCCAATACCTCCTCTGCTACCAACGATATTCCAATATCTATGTGCCTTTACGTTTGAATTTCCCTTAGTAGAAATATCCGCTCCAGCATTATTACCTCCAATGGATATATGTTGACCTGGTGCAATTGTTGTCCCTGCAGGTGGGCTCCAGAATCCACTATACCCAGGCCATCCACTACTATATCTTGAAGATTTGAAACCGATAACCCATCCAGAAATATCTATTGCAGCATTGGAATTGTTTGTAATCTCAAACCATTGTCCACCTCGCCCATAGTATTCTAATCTGCTATAACCTGAACCTCCATCTTCTGAGACCTCAGATACAACGACTCCCCCTGTAGGGCTACATTGTGCAGGTATTTTTCCTATTTTAAGAAAAGAAATTATAACTAACAGGAAAATATACTTTATTATCTTGAAGGTAAATTTATTGTCCATTTTAAATAATGTTTGGGTAATTCTTTTAAGAAATTATTTTTCATTTCTGGATTCTTTATCATAAAACCTATTATGAAAAATCCTATAAATATGCTACTCGATAGAGTTTTAATACTGTCCTGCATCAGCCGGACAATCTGGATTAATAGTCAAAGTATTCGTATAAGTATCACTACACCCCCTCGAATCAGTTACTTTTAATTCGAAACTAATTGACCCAGTTCCACTTGTCAAAAGGGTAGTCGAGTTTGTATTATCCTTAGTTAGAAATCCTTGTGCATCTCCAGTCGTTCCAGTTATCGTCCATTTGTATCCAAAAGTATTATCAACAGTATTATCTCCTGCTGTGATAGTAGCTGTAATATCAGTACTACCTCCAAAGCAAAGTGGACTTTCATAAAGTACCTCATCAATTACTGGGGAAGTAAATACTTGGATTTCAAAACGACCCGTTCCAGTTGGGCCACCATGATTGGCATCTTGACCTACTTCACAACCATTGACATCTGTACCCACTAGATGATAGGCATACAGGCCAGGTACCGTTTCAACAAAAGTTGAAGTAAGAGAATCAGGATCGGTGAAAGGGGTATAGGTAAGCTCAGAACCATCGGAGACAGAAGGGGTAAATGGTGTGTTAGAAGGTGTCTCAGGAATCCACTCTAATGCAAATCCATCTTTATAAGATCCGACAGGTTCGACCACATAGTCCAATATCTTTACACTCATGTCATAAGCATATAAATATCTGTAATATCTTCCTCCAGAGGAGACGATCTTAATAGGAGTTTCTGGATCACAACCATCCCAGGCGGTATTAAATGCAGCTGTTCCTACTGGACCACTTCCTGTTTCTACACCGTAGGAGGTATTTTGCCAACCTGTAGTAATACAAAACGTTTGGTAGCCTCGTCCACGTGAAGAACCAGGTGCAGTATCCGTTCCTCCAACCCTACTTCCTGTCCAAATATTTACAGAACTTCCGCAGCCATCTAATTCCATATCAATGGTCAGGTAATTCCATAAGCTAGAATATAGTTTAACACAAATTTCTTCCACCTGAGCAGAACCTGACGATATGGTAAGCTCTGTAACTGTCATTTCACTATTTTCATTATAAAAATAGGATCTTGAACCTCCACCAGTTGCTCTATCATATTCATCGCTAAAGGCTCCACCAACATAAAATGGTCCGGGAACTGCTGCATCGACGATTGGGCTTAAGAATATTTCTTCTTCGGGGCAAGCGGCTGTATCAGGAAAGATAATATCTAACTTGGTATAGTCATCACATTTATTACACCATAGGTCATAATCATAAGTGCCTGATTCATAATAAGTACAACCAAGACCATCATCAAATCTTATTGACCATAATTCTCCATCACTTATATTTGAAATGGTCAAAATACCTTCACCATTTATAGTATCGACTCTAGAAGTAGAAGACTCTGCAGCACCTCCTGACCATGAAGCAACAGCAGTGCTATCAGTATCCAAATAAGCGATGTAAGTTCCTCTCCCACCATTTGCATTAAACTCCAATGATGCGGTAGAAGTAGTAGGATAATCACAGATGTATAAGGATGGTAAATTGTCATTTATTGAGATTTTTTCATAAACATCAATTTCAATCTCAAAATCGCAAAATTCACCTTGAGCAGGATCATCATCAGAAGCTAAGACCAAGTAATATTCCTTACCCGCTTGAGGAGTAAATGAAATTGTTGCAGGGTCTCCATTTCCTGCACCATTATTTCCTGCATTCGCTATTGAGCTTGAGGAAATGACATCTGAATTTGAACAAACTGGATTCACATCAACTTCAAGGAGAGAAAACAATATATCTACACTACTGTTGTCGTCTAATGCGTAAACATTATCATTACTACCATCACTATTGTAATCACAGGTTTCAGATCGTCTATCAAAACAATCACCTAATGAGACAGTCAACTCATGGGGAACACCTATTTCTTCAGTTTGAGCGGTATATTTATACCAAACTGTAGCTGAGTAATTATTAGAAGGACTAGATGCACCAGTTAATTTTTGATAGGAAATATCTAAACAAGGATCGAGTGAAGCACCTATATTAGAGCCATTTACGGAATTACATTCCAGAGTTAATTCTTCTGCTCCACATGGTTGGTCATTGGAAGGCGAAAGTAGTGGACTACAATTTAAAGTACCGTCTACATAAGTTCGACCATCCGTCAGGGTAATCTCCCAAGTACCACTAAATACTCCTGGAGTACCGCACACATTTCCATTTAACAAAATAGAATTTTTATCAGCGTCATAATGACCTCCTTTTAACTGTATTAAATATTGTCTTCCCTCTGTAAGTCCAGTAAATTGATATCTAACCGTATTATTGAATAAAGATACCGCTCCATAAAATGTTTCTTGAAAACAACTAGTTGCTGTTGCGGCGCATGCTGCTGCTCTTACCGTCAAGTCATCGTCGTCCCTAACTTGACCATAATCAGCAGGGTCAGTTGAGTTACAAGATGTATTACAAGCTACTTCATGAACCATAAATCTAGTAGGAAAATCGTCATCTGGATGAAGAGGAGCATGGTCTATATTTACCATGACAATTCCAGAAACGGGGGCTATAAAGCTATACCATACATCACCAATATTTTGTCTATATGTGGTATTTTCAGCATGTGAACCATAGTTCCCTTGATTTGATGTTGATTGATTACCATACCAGGTTGTACCAGCACAACTTCTTGTTGAATATTCATTACTTCCAGGAACAGAAGCTCCAAAGGATAAGGGAGATGCACCACATACATCATCATTTGTAGGAGGGTCAACGGAGTCAGAACACCATATACGTGCGTCCCAACCAGGTCGAGCTGCCGTACCAATCACTTCAAAGGTTAAACAATGGCTTCCATCTCCTGTACCAGACATATCGGCCCACCAGTGTGTATTATTTAGCTGGTATCCCGATCCTGAATTGGGGCTTTCTATAATATTATAAATGAGAGTCGCAGAGGTAGAGTTTCCATCGTAAATGCGGAATTCTGTACTCTGCATCCTATTGCTGGCTTCGTCATAATCAAAACGAACATTAGTAAACTCAGCTGGATCTGAAGGACAGAAAGTAATTGAATAGGTCGCCGCATCCATATTGCCACCGGGTCCGCCGCTATCATAAAATAGGGTATCGCAAGTATTGACGGTACTACCAGTAGTCGTGGCATCTAAGTTTACCTGCCCATAGGAATTGAAAAAACAAAACAGCAAACCAAGGAGTAAGGAAAGTTTGAGTTTAAATAATTTCTTCGTTTTCGAAAAAAGTTGGAATTTCATGAATATTGTTTTTGCGTTTATTTGAATATGTTTTTTTGAATAAAGAAGTTGCCCCAAAATGCAGTTGACTGCTTTTTGGAATATAATTTTCAGGCTATTCACAGACGCTTTCTGGATAACCAATTGACGCTAAAATTCATTTGAAACCTATCTGACAAGAATAATATCAGATAAGATCAAGCTTACGCGACGTACATTATGTTTGATTGAATTAAAAAGACGGAGAAGAAGAATGTGTTTACTTGCGGGGGTCTAATTAATAAAAAAAATCACTGTACACTCTGCTAATATTTATAAATTTTTATTTTAAAAATTTTCACTTGACTTACGTTTTTTCCTTATTTAAATACTCTAGGTATTCCTAGAGTCTAAGCTTGAAATTAGTCGCTTACTTTTGAAACCAATTGAATCATTTTTTTTGGATGCCTAAACAAATAAGCAAAACATAACATGAATAAAAGTAGCTACAACTATTCCAATATAATTCAAAAACCTTATTTCTAAGGCACTTTGTGACGGTACAAAAAAAGGGGATCAACAAGCTGAGATTGGAAAAGGTATTGAATTTAATAAGGTCATTATTTAATTTTTTTTGAATTTCATATATTTTATATATGTTTTCTGCAAAAAAAATTATAAAAAAAAGAAGGGCGTTTTTTTAAGTAAGAAAGGTGCTCTGGTCGAAGGAAGTCAGAAGAAATTACGCTACACTATATTGCTTAACATTAGCCATTGGGGTTTTGTCTTTCTCTATTTAGCAATAGAGATCATTTTTGTGGAAGGATTAAAATTGGGAGCTTAGGATTTCGGATGGCGAATTCGGATTTCGACTTTCCATATTTTTTGACTACAAAACGGAAAGATTCATTAAAGGGGTTCTCCTTGGTACATCGGCAATAGTATACTTAGTAGATTCGATTTTCCAAAGGCTTTAATTTTGGTATTTAGTAGAACGGAAATGGCTAATCAAAACCATTTTCAATTCCTCCCCTGCTCCATCAATTAAGAATAAACAGTTCCTTTTCATTGGAAGCAGAGATTCTTGTATTTTTCTTTACCGGAATATTAAGAGAAAAAACCGTTCCTTTTCCAAGCTTTGAATCTACAGAAATGGTCCCCCCATAATTGTCTATTATTCGCTTACAGACCCCCAGACCAATTCCAGTGCCTGGATACTCTGATACCGTATGAAGTCGTTTAAAAAATTCGAATATTTTCACAAAGTACTTTTCCTCTATTCCTATTCCATTATCTTTAAAAGATAGAGACAATCGCTCAGCTGTAAGGGTAAAGGAAATATCCACTGTCGGTATCTCACTTTGATTATACTTGATCGCGTTTTGGATGAAATTTTGAAAAATCAACAGGAATTCGATTTCATTACAAAAAAATAGAGGCAATCGCTCCGCGCGAATTATCGCCTTGCTGCTTTCAATTTCGCTATTCAAGTTTAGTTTAGCTTTTTCTAATACCTCATTTAAATCGATTCTAGATCGATCTGCTTTCTTAACATTTTTAACTTGGGATAATTCCAGAATGCCTTCTACGATATAATTCATCTGTCGGGCACCAGAAACCAAAAAATCCATTTTTTCATGGATAGACTCAAATTTTTCTTTTTCTATATCTGACTGAATCATCCCCCCAAAACTAATAATGGTTCGAAGGGGTGATTTCAAATCATGAGAAGCAATGTAGCTAAATCGTTCTAACTCTTCTGACGTTCGTTCTAACTCTGAATTTTTCATTTTCAATTGCTCTATAAAGTCTTCTCTTTCTTGATGAAATACAATCAAAAACAGCGTGACCCAAGCCATGGAAACAATAAAAGAAACCAAACCTGAAATAGGATAATCCACCAATTCTACCAGCGGCTCAAAATTGATTCCGTAGGCCAAAGCCATCAGATAAACTCCTGCATGCACGGCAAATAAGAGTTTCATATATTCCGCTTTCTTGCGAAAGGCCACATAGTTTATAATAATGGCTGCACCAACAGCCAGACTTTGACTAAAAAAACCACCAAAACAAATGTGGTAAATACTCACCCATACAACGGTCCCAAAGGAGGTAACAAAACGTGCCCAATAAATTTGGTTCAGTCCGTTAAGGACCAACACTGATCCATACATACAACTAATACTAAAGGTAATAAAGAAGTATAATTTAGGAATATCTGCAATGAAGAGATAGATGGAGAAAGAGAAGAGGAAAACAAATGAAAATAGAGACATTTTATTATACAACATTGTCAACTGATTTTCATCAGTACAATCTTGCCTAAGCCCTAAATGTAGGAACCGATTCCAAAGTGATTTTGTCAATTTTTACCTTTTTACAGGGGATGATTAAACTATCTTTGTTTACTTCTTTTTTTTGGAAAGGTTACATGGGCATTATGCTATTCAACAGAAATATCTGTGCCAAATTCAGAATTGTCAAAGCTTTTAAATATCCCAACAATATCCCAACACCAATCCAATTCGACCACCTTCAAATCCATATCAGAAAAATTACGCCTAGATATTTCTATCAACTCTAACTTTTCTTTTAGTTTT
>CAYQRA010000214.1:0-9571 GCA_964419315.1 uncultured Saprospiraceae bacterium
GAATACCTTTACGACTATTTAGTCAAATTCTTATTGCGATTTAGAATACTCATTTTTAAACAACTTCAACGTGGTTACTTTAAAATCCAAATAGGACAAACGCATCAAATAATGGTGTCGAAACTACGTCCCTTTTTTCTATTTTGATTCGATGCCTTTACCCTAAAACCCAAACGCATCTCGACTTTCATCGAAATGCGTTTACGAGTCCCGTTTGGAAATCAAAGTACAAATTTAAAAATTTCTAGCCTAAAATTTCCTCCTGACTTACAAAAGGCTGACGGTATAATCGCCTGCCCGTAGCAGCATGGATGGCATTGGCGATCGCGCCACCCGCAGGGGGTAAAGTAGGTTCTCCAAGTCCCGTTGGAGAATTATCACTCTTAACAAAATGGATATCAATTGCTGGCGCTTCTGCCATACGGATCATCCGGTATTCATTGAAATTTTTGGCTTGTGGTGCGCCATCTACAAAAGAAAAATCCCCAAACATCGCATGGCCAATGCCATCAATGATGCCGCCCTCTACTTGGTTTTTCGCGGCAATAGGATTCACCACAATACCACAATCAATCGCACAGGTAATTTTTTTCACCCTTGGTACCCCATCCTCCATCACCACATCGGCAATTTCAGAGACATAGGTATTGTGAGAATAATAAGCGCTAAAACCCTGAAAGACTTCTTTGGGCTTTTTGCCCCAGCCCGCCTTGTCTCTGGCTAGCTTCATCACTCCACCCAATTTATCAAAATCGTATTCTTCATTTTTTCCAATCGGATTGGCTTTACCTTGCTCCAATAAATCGAGGCGCAATTGGATGGGATCTACTTCGATATCCTGAGCGACTTCATCAAAAAAAGCTTGTTCGGCATAAGCAAGGAAATTAGTGATCGGTGCTCGCCAAGCTCCGGTGGTAATATTGCTTTCCAAATTATGAGATTCTACCAAATAGTTTGGAAGTGTGCCAGCCGGAAAAAAGTCTTCTCTCGTAGAATTGTCCATATTGATTCCGACGCCGACCAAATGATAACCGGTGATTTTTCGGTCTTTGATCGCGGCGCGAAATTTATATTTGGAAGCAGGGCGGTAAGTCCCTGCGGTCATGTCATCTTCTCTAGTAAACATCAACTTTACTGGAACTTTAGCTAGGCTGGATATTTCTGCCGCTTCGTCGGAGAAGTCGCCGTAGAGGCGACGGCCGAAGCCACCTCCCATCCGCGTAAGATTTACACTTATTTGATCGGCTTCGCGACCGAGGATTTTTGCCGCTCTTGCTTGTGCCCACTTTGGCGTTTGAATGGGGCCAATCAATTCCGCTTTAGTATCGGTAACATCTGCGAAGAAATTCATCGGCTCCAAACAATTATGGGGCAAGAAAGGCGCCTCATAAGTTTTTTCAATTATTTTATCTGCTTGCGCAAAAGCCTTTTTTACATTGCCATCTTTTCGCTTAGGCTCTTTGCTTGGCTTATTGAGCAAAGCTAACATTTTGGTATCATGGTCACTCGAATTTTCCAAATCTCCACCTTCCCATTTTGCTTGCAATGCTTTCTGCCCTTTGATCGCCGCCCAGGTAGAATTGGCGAGTACTGCGATTTTATCTCCAAACTGAATGACGTTTTGTACACCATTTACTTTACGAGTTTCGGTATCGTCAAAAGATTTCAATTTTTTACCAAAAGCAGGAGGTCGCAAAACAACCGCATATTGCATGCCTTCTCTTTGAAAATCCAATCCAAATAATGGTTTACCCGTAACGAGATCATCTATGTCCACATTCGGAATATCGGTACCAATGATTTTAAAATCAGAAATCTTTTTGAGCGCCACTTCCTCTGGAACTTCCATTTTTCCAGCCGTCGTTGCTACGGCGCCATAAGACATCGTCTCTCCTTTTGCATTCGTGATGATTCCTTCGGAAGCACTACATTCTTTGGGATCAACGCCCCATTTTTGAGCAGCAGCATTGAGGAGCATTTGTTTCGCCGTGGCACCTGCCATACGAAGACTTTCCCAACCATGTCGAATAGACTGACTACCTCCAGCTACCTGGCGATCGAAGTCATTGCTGAGTGGTGCTTGTTCTACGAGTACATCTTTCCAAGGCACATCGAGTTCCTCCGCGATGATCATCGGCATAGAGGTTTTTACATTTTGTCCAATCTCTGGATTGGGAGACATGATGGTGACCATACCATTTTCTGCAATTTTTAGAAAAGCATTGATATCGAACCATTCTGATGGAATTTCGCGAACCGCTTCCACTACCTTATCGGGCTTACAAGAAGCAAACCAACTGAATCCCAAGAGCATTCCTCCTCCGGTGAGGGTCGAAGCCTTTAAAAAGGATCTTCGATTATATTGTGTTTTTATTAAAGACATATTCTTTTCGATTTTTATTTAAATAGTTAGCAAATTTAGGTTTGAACCTAAACTGATATTTTAGCGCGGCTCCTAAGACGCCAACTAATACTCAGAAACTATTTCGCCGCCGTTTTAATGGCCGCTTTGATTCTATTATAAGTCCCACAACGGCATAAATTTCCACGCATGTGCGCCTCAATTTCCGCATCACTAGGCTTACTATTTTCTTTGAGGAGAGCTGCAGCACTCATAATTTGCCCAGCTTGACAGTAGCCACACTGTGGGACATCATGCGTTCTCCAAGCCTCTTGTAAAGGATGTTTTCCATCCGCAGAAAGTCCTTCGATGGTGGTAATAGCTTTTCCAGCTACGCTTTCTAAAGGTAATGAACAAGACCTTGCCGCTACCCCATCAATGTGTATGGTACAAGCACCACATTGGGAGATGCCACAACCGTATTTGGTTCCTACCAGATTAAGATGATCCCTCAATACCCAAAGTATGGGAGTATCGGCATCCGCTTCTACCTGATGTTCTTGACCATTAATTTTTAAATTGAAGTTTGCCATATGATTGATTACTTTTTTGATTGCTTTAAAATAGTAAGAAAAAGTTTAATCTGAAGCTTAGAAAGCAATGTTTAACAACTTATTTGAATTTGACGCTCCAATTTGGTCAATACTTAATTATCTGACATTTTTGTATCTTTCGCATTGCGTTAAGAAGTTGTTTGAATTTGGCTTTTGAAATTTGGAATAGTCCATTTTTTAGCTAGTCGAGATTCAAACAGCTTCTAAGCACCCTATAAATTCAACCTTCTTCTCTGACACAATTCGAATCCTCTGTGACAATAACATTCAACATCCACTATAAAACCCAATGGGGGCAGCAGGTATACCTTTGCGGATCCATTCCTGAACTGGGCAATGGCGATCCTGAGCAAGCCCTACGTTGCAATTATATCGAACATGGGCAATGGCAACAAGCCCTTAGACTCCCAAAGATTCCCAAATCTTTTGCTTACCAATATTTGGTTAAGAATGAACAAGGGGAAATTATTGATCAGGAGTGGGGTACATTTCGTCCCTTACAAGTTCCCAAGTCCAAGACGATAGCGCTACAAGACCACTGGAGAAGTCAAAAGCATGCAGATAATGTATTCTATAGCTCCGCCTTTACCAATGTCATTTTCAAACCGGAGCGATTCCGCAAAAAAAACATTCGTGGAAGTCAATCTAAAGCCATGGTGCGTTTTCAAATCGCAGCACCAAGAGTAGCAGAAGGTCACCAACTTTGCATCTGTGGGAACACCTCCGCTTTGGGGAATTGGGATTTGGAAAAACCAGTCTTATTGGACAATGAAGCTTATCCACTTTGGGCCGGAGAAATTCCTGTTGAACACCAAGGGCTTATAGAGTACAAATATGGTTTTTATGATCCCAAAGCGAAAAAAGTAGTAACATTAGAAGCGGGAGCAAATCGGAGATTGGCTCCTCATCATATTCCAGCTGCTGGAGGATACTTGATTAATACGGATGAGTATTTTTTACATCCTGAGGGATATTGGCGCGGAGCTGGAATTGCTATTCCTGTATTTTCTTTGCGGAGTCAAAATGGCCTGGGAGTGGGGGAATTTAAAGACTTGAGCTTATTGGTCGACTGGGCTGCAAAACTGGGTTTAAAGATGGTACAAATTCTCCCCATCAATGATACTTCCGGTACCAAAACTTGGGTGGACTCCTATCCTTATTCTTGCTTGTCTACTTACGCCTTGCATCCGCTTTATTTAAATGTAGAAGAACTGGAAGGTGCGACTAAAGTATTGGATCAAAAAAAATTGGCGGTGGCTAAGAAAAAACTCAATGCCCTTCCAGAGATTGACTATGAAGCGGTGATGGATCTAAAAATCAAATATGCTCGTCAGATTTTTGACCAACAAAAAAAGGCCTTAGGAAAAGATGCTGCTTTTCAACAATTTATAAAAGACAATCAACATTGGCTTCCTGCTTATGCCCTCTTCTGTTACCGCCGCGATCAAAATAGCACCGCAGATTTTAATCAATGGACCAGCGATGCTGTTTTTACCCAAAAGGGATTAGCCGCAGGAACGAATCCAAAAGCCAAACATTACGACGACATTGCTTTTTATTATTTCCTACAATACCAGCTCGACCGACAACTAAAAACCGCCGCAGATTATGCGCGCGATCATGGAATCCTCCTCAAAGGAGATATCCCAATTGGAATTTATCGCTATAGTGTGGATGCTTGGATGGAACCGCATTTGTTCAATATGAATGGTCAATCCGGTGCGCCGCCAGATCCTTTTTCGGAGACTGGACAGAACTGGGGTTTCCCAACCTATAATTGGGAAGAGATGGCCAAAGATGGTTACCAGTGGTGGCAAAATCGCCTCAAACAATTGTCGGCTTATTTTGATGCTTTTCGGATTGACCACATCTTAGGTTTTTTTAGAATTTGGCAAATTCCCTTAGAGCAGGTGGATGGTGCTTTGGGATTTTTCAATCCCGCTATTCCGATTCAGTTGTCCGAATTTGCAGAAAGAAATATTCCGTTTAATTATCAACGTTTTTGCCAACCCTATCTCACCACTCCAATGCTACAAGCGCAATTTGGAGAGGACACTCAATACGTCATCACGACTTTTCTAGAAAAGACAGGCACGGAACAATACCAACTCAAAGAAAAATTTGCTAGCCAAAGAAAGATTGATCATTTTCTCCAAGCCCCCCCACAAAAATCAAAACGCTCCCTGCGCATCCGTTTATTCAATTTGGTCAGTAATGTTTTATTTTTGGAAGTGGAAGGATCAGAAGGGATGGAATTTCATCCGCGCATTGACTTTCAAAAAACAGCTAGCTTTCAGGCTTTGGATCCTGATATCCAAAACGCTTTAAATGATTTATACCAAGATTATTTTTATCATCGGCAAGAAGATTTTTGGCGAATGCAAGCGATGACCAAATTGCCGGTTATCAAGGCGGCAACCAATATGATGATCTGCGGAGAAGACTTGGGTATGGTGCCCGATTGTGTTCCGGGAGTAATGGAAGAACTTGGTTTTTTAAGCTTAGAAATTCAGCGCATGTCTAAGAATCCGAAAACGGAATTTTTGCATGCAAAGGATATTCCATATTTATCTGTGGCGAGTCCTTCTACCCATGACATGTCTACGATTAGAGCTTGGTGGGAAGAGATGGAAGGACCGCAGCGTTTGCGTTTTTACCAGCAAGAAATTGGTCGTTATGATACGCCTTCTCCTACTTGTACGCCGACCATCGCAGCCAGTATTTTGCGACAGCATTTATTTTGGCCGGGGATGTGGACGGTTTTTCCAATTCAAGAATTGCTCGCTATTGATGGAAATTTGAGGAGGGAGGATGCGGAAGCGGAACGGATCAATGTACCTGCCAATCCTCAGCATTATTGGCGCTATCGCTTCCATATGGATTTGGAAGAACTGATGCATGCAGAGGATTTTAATGAGCGCTTGCGAGCGTTGTTGATTACTGCGGGGAGGGCTTGAGACGGGAGGCTTAAATCTTAAATATTCCGTAGATGCTACTAAACAAGGAGTGGTGTCGGTCTAGAGACCAACCCGATTATTCGCTATTACCTACGGCTAATCTGCGAACAATCGGGTTGGTATTTAATTTGGAATCTACGAAAAATGGAAGAGCGAGGATATTCCCCAACTCCATTTCCTAGCCAAAAGCTTATTCTTTTAAAATCTGTTTTACGTACTCCACCCATTGGTAATCAGGAATTCCTTCATCCAAATAAAAATCTGGCTGAATGCCTTTTTCATCGATAGCCATATGGGGAATCCGATAACTTTTGGAAAGGCAATAGCCCAATTTAAATTCTTGACAAGGGGATTTAAGCAAATTCATATTGGAAATATCTAAAACGCCAGCGGTCGTCTTTCCATACAGTTTTACCTTTCGGCTTTGTTTGCTATCCAAAAGAAATTGTTCCGCAGTGCTGCCGTTATTTTCATTAATTAGGATAGCGATATTTTGGGGAAATGGATAAATCGTATCAAAGGTGGTTTCATCAACAACGGTCGTATCCAAGTTGACAAATTCGCCAAGATGATTACTCAAAGTATCATAAGACTCTTGCGCCCATTTTTTGTCTTCCTCACTGAATTCATACTCTGGGATATTTATGAAATCTAACATGCGTTGATTATTCAATGTCGTAGACCGAAAAGCCACTCCAACACCTCGAATAGGATTGGTGTACATAATGGGTAATAATTCTTCATAACTCCGATCACTTCCCCCTCCATTATTTCGAATGTCGATAATAAAATTTTCGGTTTCTAAGATCTTTGCTCTATTGGCAAAAATCACACTGTCAATCACATCTTTTTCCGACCCTGTAAAAGTAGGAATCCGGAGGAGAACCGTTTCTTCATCTAGAACTTCAAAGTAAGGAACATTCGTCGACATTGATTTAAAATAAGCCTCCACTTTGGGGTCACCGGGCAATTCGGGCAAGACTCGATTCAAAGAAATAAAACCCATATTTAGATAATTATTACCAAGCAATTCCGCTTGATCAAAATTTCTAGCAGAATGGTCTTGCATGTAGTATACCACAGATTGATCTGCTTTAATTCTCATTTTCACTTGTCCTTCCGTCCAATACACGCCATCGGCTTCGATAATAAATCCAACATATTCTTCGTCCACCTTTTTTACCCCAATCAAATATTGACCCGATCGGTAGATGCCTTCATAACTGGCTTTTGTTTGCGAACTAAGGGAAGCTCGAAATTTATCGACATCCACTTCCATCTTTTCCCAATCTTTAAATTTTTGCACAATTTCTTTTTCCTTAGACTCTTTAGCTCCTTCTGAATTATCCATTGGAATAATCCCAATGTGCCCAGATCGAAAAAAAGTCAACCACTCGTAGAGCGTCTCCATGCATTTTCCTTGATCAGTAATATCTTTTATTTTTTCGCTATAAAAAGCATTGTGCTTTTCATAATCATTTTTGCCTTTGACTTCTAGGATATAATCAAAACCAGCATCATTCTCTTCAAAAGTCTTTTTCACCCAGTTAAAATTACTGTTGCAATCACAATCTTGGGCAGCGAGAAATATTGGAAATAGAAAAATCAATACAGGGATAATAAATTTCATATTTTAGGATTTTAATAGTTCAAATAAAATTAAGAGGTACTTAAAGCTTAAAGCTTAAAGCAAGATTAGTCCAAATGCCAACATCGGCAGAAGGAGAAATAAATGGATTTTATCGTCTTGGTGGTTTTAAAGAAGTGTCTGATAGAGCATTGAGTAGATGCTGGCTAAAGTTAGTAAAAATCAGTTTTAAAGTATAGAAAACGGCCCTAATTTTATCGTTCTATGGTCAATTTATAATTGGGAAGCCCCTAAAGATGTATGGAAGTCCTTTTACTGGAACAACAAAGAAGGCACCATCCTAGGATAGTGCCTCAAAAAATACAACTAAAAAAATTTAGCGTTGTTAGACTTTATTTCTTTTGTTTAAGAAGCTGTTTTTCTTTTCCAGTGATATCGCAAGCCTACTCTTAGACCAATATTTAAATATTTTTGGTCGATGGTATTTTGCTCACTACTTATTGAGTTCAGGTGATACTTGATTTCAGGACTTGCCCATATACTAAATTGATTGGCCAATCGGTACGTCAACCCAGCTGCACCGATCAAGCTAAGCCCCGTTTGTGTTTTAAATAAATCAGTATTCTCTGCTAAGGATAAATACTGATCATTGGTGTCCAAGATTTCGCCACTGGCCGCAAACCAAAGATTCACCGATGCTCCAGCTTCTACAAACCAAGCCAAGCGTTTGTCTTCGTTCTTCGAGTGATAACCCAGTAAAAAAGGAACATCTATACTGCGGTAGTGATTGTATATTTTTTTCTGAAGCCAATGTACACTCATCACCTCTCCACTTCCTCTTCTTTCTGAAACAGTACCATCTTTATCATAAGCAATGGCTAGGAGTTGATCGGGATCAACCATCATGGAATCCCATTCGATGTAAGCATCAAAACGTTCATTGATCTGCTCGTATTCCAAGCCTGATTTTAGGTAAAAACCACTGGAGTGTTGGGCTCTAAAATCTAAGTTAAAGCGTACGGCATCAAGCGGTGTTTCCCGATTTTTACGGCTTTCTAAATAAGCCAATTGAGCGGAAGTACGATCCAGTAAAGTTCGCAAGGCTTTTCCGTAGGTGAAGGACACACCATTGGAAAACTTCCACTGCTTCTGCTTGGCTTGCTTGGGGTTTTGGGATGCCAGAGAATCCGTACTTGCTTTTTGTTCTTCTACAGCAATACTGTCGATTGTTGGTACGGGTAAAACTGCTTTATTTTCTGTTTGGGCTTGGGATTCCTTCTCTGTTGAGCCTAGCCTATCTTTAGGATTATTAGTACTTGGAGCCTCCTCCATTTTCTCTTCTTCTTTCAGCTCTTCTTTTTTAGTCTCCACCTCTTCAGTAGTCACCGGAGCTGGAATATTATTTTCCAAAAGCGGGGTACTTCCCTTTCCTTGCTCCTCTGAATCAGGAGCTAGGGTATTCCCACTTGGATAAAGATCCAAACTAGTGGGGCTTGTTATTGCTTTAGAAGTGGTATTCGAATTCTCATTAATTTTCGTTTGTGTGATCTTATCCGTCGTTTGTTTGATCTTATCCGAAGAATTGGTGGCAATAATTGGAGGCGTATCCAAAGACACTTGGGATTCCTTACTGGTAGGCGAATTTTCATTTTCTTCCTTATTCAAGTCGGGCCCTGACTTAGTGTTATCCGAAAATTTCTTCCTTGCTATGGATTCCACCTTTTGCGTTTCGTCCTCTGCAGTTGTCGTTTCTTTTAGAGCAGGAGTGACGACTGTTTGTTGCGCTTGCCTAGGTTGTTTATGTTCAGAGAGATGGCTATCCGAATTTGAAAACTGAAAAACGTACAACAAAATAACACCAAGCAATAAGGACGCTCCACCCAACCACCAGAAGAGAAAGAACCTTCGCTTTGGTTTTTTCTCTTCCTCCTGTTTGGCTAGTATTTTTTGCCAAAGCAAATCAGGATCATTGGCGGTCTCATGCGTTCCTACCTGTTTTTTAATAAAATCATCTAACTTATCCGGGCCCATAATTCTTGATTATTAAGATTACTTAATTTTGTACGAAGTA
>CAYQRA010000215.1:0-7763 GCA_964419315.1 uncultured Saprospiraceae bacterium
ATGGAGCCACAGGATTTTATCGCTCCTTATTATCGCGATGATGCTATGCTGCTCGGAATAGGAATGGAACCTTATGATTTGATGCTGCAATTGCTGGCCAAACGAGAAGATCCTTTTTCTGGCGGACGCACCTATTATTCTCATCCAAGTCTTCGACAAGCTGATAAACCTCAAATCCCCCATCAATCTTCTGCTACTGGAATGCAAGCTATCCCCACAGCTGGAATTGCCATGGGGGTTCGCTATAAAGAAAAACAAGGAATCACTAAGACTACTGCCAAAGCACCAGTTGTCGTTTGTTCACTCGGTGATGCTTCCATGACGGAAGGAGAAGTTTCAGAGGCTTTACATATGGCAGCCCTTAAGCAGTTTCCTATGATCTTTTTGGTACAAGACAACGAGTGGGATATTTCTGCCAATGCGAAAGAAATTCGTTCTACAGATGCGGCTGGATATGCCAAAGGTTTTCCTGGAATCGAGGTCGTACAGATCAACGGAAGTGACTTTGCTGAATGTTATACCCAATTAGAAAAAGTAGTAAAAACGATTAGAAAAGAGCGTCGCCCATTCTTGGTGCATGCTAAAGTGCCACTACTCAATCACCATACCTCAGGGGTGCGTAAAGAATGGTATCGTGATGATTTGGAAGAGCACGCAACAAGAGATCCTTTTCCGATTCTCCGACAAAGACTCTTAGAGGAGGGGGTTTTGGAAAAAGACTTAGCAAAGATCGACGCAGAAGTTAAAGTTAAGGTGGTGGCCGATTATGAAAAGGCATTAGCCGCCGAGGAGCCACGCCCAGAAGATTTATATACCCACGATTTTGCTCCGACACCCGTTACAGAAGAAATAGGAGAACGAGCACCAGCAGGAAAAGATGCCACCGTAATGGTTGATTGCGCTTTATTCGCTGTTCGGGAATTGATGGAGAAACATCCAGAGTGTTTGTTTTATGGACAAGATGTTGGTGGGCGATTAGGAGGCGTTTTTAGAGAAGCAGCGACCTTGGCGCAACAGTTTGGGGAAGAACGGGTTTTTAATACCCCTATTCAAGAAGCTTTTATCGTAGGAAGCACCGTGGGAATGTCTGCTGCAGGCTTAAAGCCCATCGTAGAAGTTCAATTTGCAGATTACATCTGGCCAGGTCTCAATCAGTTGTTTACAGAAGTGAGTCGCTCTTGTTATTTGAGTAATGGAAAATGGCCAGTTAGTATGATTTTGCGGGTACCTATAGGTGCTTATGGAAGTGGTGGTCCTTATCATTCTTCTAGCGTAGAAAGTGTACTGACGAATATTCAAGGAATAAAAATAGCTTATCCAAGCAATGGTGCAGACCTCAAAGGTTTGATGAAATCTGCTTATTATGATCCAAATCCAGTCGTCATTCTAGAACACAAAGGACTCTATTGGTCGAAGGTGAAAGGGACGGATGCTGCTAGAACAATCGAGCCTTCTGAAGATTATCAGATTCCTTTTGGAAAAGCTCGAATCGCCCAAAAGGCGAAAATAGAAAGTGTGGAGAAAGGGGAGTCTTTGCTCGTGGTTAGTTATGGTATGGGGGTTCACTGGGCTTTAAATGCAGAGAAAGATTTTCCCGGTAGAGTAGAAGTTCTTGACTTGAGAACACTCTTCCCATTAGATGAAAAGGCAATCTTTGCAGCTGCCCGCAGACACGGTCGTTGTCTGGTAGTAACAGAAGAACCTGTTAATAATAGTTTTGCACAAAGTATCGCTGCTCGGATTCAAGAAAATTGTTTCGAAGCCTTAGATGCTCCTGTGCGAACCCTTGGCGCTGCCAATGCCCCTGCTATTCCGCTAAATTCGATTTTGGAACAAACGATGATTCCTTCTATCGAGAAAGTATCAGTCGCCATCGGTGATTTATTGGCTTACTAAAAAAGGGCTTTGTTTTTTAAACAGTACTAAATAATGATATGACCACATTCAAAGATAAAGTAGTTTGGATAACCGGAGCCTCTTCTGGAATTGGAGAAGCCTTGGCTTTGCATTGTGCGAAGGAAGGAAGTAAAATTGTTCTTTCTGCCCGCCGACAAAAAGAACTCGAAAGAGTAAAAGCTGCCTGTAATCTTCCTGACGAACAGGTCTTGGTTGTACCTTTGGATCTCGCGGAGCATGACTCCATGCAAGATAAGGTCGATCAAGTAATCGGACACTTTGGACAAATTGATGTACTCATCAATAATGGAGGCTTAAGCCAACGCTCTCTATTGAATGAAACAGAGTTCTCGGTTTTTAAAAAACTAATGGATGTTGATTATCTAGGAACAGTAGCTTTGACGAAAGTGGTCTTACCTATTTTTATCAAACAGCAAAGCGGTCACTTTGGAGTAGTAACTAGCCTGATGGGCAAGTTTGCCTCTCCGCTTCGCTCCGGCTATTGCGGTGCCAAACATGCCTTACATGGTTTTTTCGATGCGCTTCGTATGGAGCACCATGAGGATCAAATCAAAGTCACGTTAATTTGCCCCGGATACATCCGCACCAATATTTCTAAAAATGCCCTTACTTCTGATGGCTCCGCCCAAGAGTCGATGGACAAGGCGACAGGGGCTGGAATGTCACCTGAAGATTGTGCCGCTAATATCGTAAGAGCCATGAAACGAGAAAAAATGGAAGTCACCATTGGCGGCAAAGAAACCTATGCGGTTTTATTGAAAAGACTTTTTCCTCGCTTGCTGCATAATATTGTGAGGAAAGCTGCAGTAACTTAAGAGATACGTATTTCGAGGAACGAAAAAAGCCCAAAGTTGTCAATCAACTCTGGGCTTTTTTATGCACAAAATAAGAGGATGCTTAAAAATCTACACCGCGAAACTTTCTCCACAACCACACTCTCGCGCAGCATTGGGATTATTAAAATAAAAGCCTTTGCCATTTAATCCTCCCGAAAATTCTAAGGTCGTATTACAGAGGTATAAAAAGCTTTTTAGATCAGTAACGACTTTTACGCCATTGTCTTCAAAAATCTGATCATTAGGTTGGCTTTCATTATCGAAATCCATCTTATACGATAAGCCAGAACAGCCACCACTAATCACAGAAACTCGAATGAAAAAATCATCCGACATGCTTTCCTGTTGGCGCAGTTCCGATACTTTATTTTTGGCACTATCAGCTACAAATAACATGATCTTATATTTTTAGTGGCTCGCTTCAGGTGTTTCCTCGGCGATACCATTTTTCTTTTTGTAATCCGCAATCGCTCCTTTGATCGCATCTTCTGCCAATACAGAACAGTGGATTTTTACGGGAGGTAAAGCCAATTCTTCAACGATCGCCATATTGTCAATCGCCATTGCTTCATCAATAGATTTTCCTTTGAGCCACTCCGTAGCCAAAGAAGAAGAAGCAATTGCAGATCCACAACCAAAAGTTTTGAATTTTGCTTCCTTGATGGTTCCATCATCTTCGTTTACTTCGATTTGCAAACGCATAACGTCTCCACACTCAGGAGCACCAACTAATCCGGTTCCAACATTATTTTTGCTCTTATCGAGTGTACCTACGTTTCTAGGATTTTTAAAATGGTCCAACAATTTATCTGAATAAGCCATAATTATCTATTTTTTAAAGTACTATTAAAGTTTAGTCTAAATTATAAATACAAAAGTATTTACGGTTTAATGCTCTGTCCATTCGATGGCATCAATATCGACACCTTCTTTATACATTTCCCAAATAGGGCTCAGTTCACGCATGTGATTCACTCCTTTGGTCAAAGCATCAATGGTAAGATCAATTTCTTCATCGGTGGTAAATCGTCCAAGGCTAAAGCGGATTGAACTATGCGCCAAATCATCTCCGAGACCAAGTGCAACTAGCACATAAGAAGGCTCTAGAGAAGCAGAAGTACAAGCCGACCCTGAAGATACGGCAATATTTTGATTGAAAGTCATCATCAATCCTTCTCCTTCTACATGTTTGAAAGAAAGGTTGGTGACATGTGGCATTCTATGTTCTTTGCTACCATTAAGGTAAACTTCTTCCATGTTAGCGATCAAGGCAGCTTCTAAGCGATCTCTCATTTTCATCAGGCGAGCAGTATCTGCTTCCATCTCTTGGCTTGCAATCTCCGCCGCTTTACCAAATCCAACGATACCCGGTACATTTAAAGTTCCTGAACGCATACCACGTTCGTGGCCACCACCATCCATCTGAGCCGTTACTTTGACCCTTGGGTTTTTACGATTTACAAAAAGAGCACCCACTCCTTTAGGGCCATACATTTTGTGTGCTGTAAAAGCCATTAGGTGAATTCCCATAGCTTTAGGGTCAACTGGAATTTTTCCAACGACTTGAGTCGCATCACTCATAAAAAGAACGCCATGTTTCTCGCAGATCGCTCCGATCTCTTTCATCGGTTGAATGACTCCAGTCTCATTATTGGCCCACATGATGGAAACCAAAATGGTATTGTCTTTAATAGCTGCTTCCAATTCCTCTAATCTAACCAATCCTTCCGCGTCTACATCAAGGTAAGTGACTTCGCCACCCATCTTCTCGATCTTCTTACAGGCATCCAATACTGCTTTGTGTTCCGTCTTAGCAGTAATGATATGGTTTCCTTTTCGGCTATACATCTCGTAAACACCTTTCAGTGCGAGATTATCTGCTTCTGTAGCACCAGAAGTGAAAATGATTTCTTTGGAATCTACATTGATCAGGTTGGCGATTTGCTCGCGCGCATAATCAACGGCTTCCTCTGCTACCCAACCGAAGGGGTGATTTCTACTTGCCGCATTCCCAGGGTGCTGGTAAAAGAAGGGAAGCATTGTGTCTACTACTCGCGGATCTGTCGGAGTAGTCGCATTATTGTCAAGATATATTAACCTTTTGTCCATTTTTGGCTTCTTTATTTAGATTTAGTCTAAAGAAATACAGTATTTAGTGCAAATATAACGCTTTTGAGCAAAAAAAGTTTGGAATATCAATAGTTTATTGAGCTCTTGAGTGGACTATTTCTGCTACATTTGTAAAAACAAAATATGCCACGAATAGTTGATGTTTGGGCAAAAAATAAATTGAATCAAGATATGAAGGAAAAGCAAAGTTTGTTTTCTGACTTTTCGACGACTAGCAAAGCGGAATGGGAAGAGAAAGTACTCAAGGAATTAAAGGGAAAACCTTTTGATGAATTGGTCTGGCAAATCGGCGAGCAAATCAACCTTTCTCCAATGTATAGCCCCGAGGAAATGCAAGGAAAAAGCCCTTCCTTGGTCTTAGATCGCGATACCAATGATTGGGAAGTAGGAGAAGATTTTATTTGCTTCGATGCCAAGGAATCAAATCAGGAGCTTTTAGAGGCACTGACAAATGGGGTGAATGCTCCTTGTTTTCTTTTGGAAGACGGCGCTAAAGATTTGGATCTCAAAATACTTTTTCAAGAGGTGAAGGCTCCTTATATTTCTACTCACTTTAGGGTTTCTGAAAATCAAGAGTCTTTATTAAAAGCTTTTTATCAATTACAAAAAGATAAAAACGAGGATACTGCAATATTAAAAGGTAGTGTTAACGGTAGCTTGCTTCGCGCGCCTGAGGCGGGACTAGGTCTATTGCGTTTTGCCATTGCACAGCTCCCACAGTTTCAAGTATTCACCATTGATGGCCAAGATTTGGCGGGGGAGCCTGCACAAGTACCTCTTGAGATAGCCACTTTGCTTGCACGGGCAAGTGAGACCTTTTATGTCGCCAGTCAAGCAGGTTTGGAGGCTGCGCTTGTTGCTCCGCGGATACAATTTTCTTTGAGCATAGGAACCAGCTATTTTGTGGAGCTGGCAAAAATCAGAGCGTTGCAATTATTGTGGCCACTATTGCTCAAAGCTTATCAAGTTGATGAAAAAATAAAACCACAAATCGCGGCTCGCCTAGCTGCTACTACCCAGATCGCAGATCAAGAATTGAATATGATTCGAGCAAGTTCTCAAGCCATGTCTGCGGTATTAGGTGGTGCAGGACGAGTGACGATTCTACCTGCCAATGCTTTCGAAGAAAAAAGCAATGCTTTTACTCGTCGCATCGCCAGAAATGTTCAGCATATTTTAAAAATGGAAAGTTATTTCGACCGAGTCATCGATCCTGCTGCGGGAAGTTATTATTTGGAGACCTTGACCAATCAGTTGGCAGAGCAAGCTTGGAAGTTGTTTCAAGAAATAGAGGCAAAGAAAAAATAGATTGCTTGAATAGAAAATCTTCCATTATCAAAAAAAACATGGAGCAAATAAAAACGGGAATCTGAATTCAGATTCCCGTTTCTTATTGACTGCAAGAATTTATTCTTGCGTAGATCAGATCAAATTAGAATTTGATATTGAATAGGTATTGATCTAGGTTGTCATCAGAGGTAACACTTATAGTAGCAACTTCTAAAAGATAGAATTTACCATTAGCAGAAACTGCAAAGATATCTCCTTCTTGTACTCGTTCAGAGACCGAGATGGTAACATTAGCGTCGTAAAGTCCTTGGACTGCTTCTTTGTTGTCTACTGCCGCAAAACTAAACGCATCAGGTAAAGTAGAAGGCTCGATATATTTCAAGGTTGCTCCATTGATCGCAGAAATCTTTTGCTTCCAGTTTTGGTCATCTGGCATAGATAGGTCAATTCCCTCATCTTTAAGCTCAGAACCAGTAGTAGAAGACCCAGTACCTACACCAGTATCAATATCTAATCCACCTGTACCAGCTAGCCCAGCAGAATTAAGCAATGCACCACTGATTTCTTTTTCTAGAGGAGTCGTAGTTACGACAGGCTCATTAGCAGTAACCGTAACCGTTAGTTCAGCAGTTAAGCCATTAGCGTCGGTAACTTCAACAATAAAAGTTTCTACAGTACCAGGAGTATCATTGGTACGGAAAAGCATTTTGCTATTATTAAGAGAATTTCGGTCGTCATCAGCCAATTCAACAGTACCGTCTACCATAGCAATATCATTGAAGTAGAATCGGTTGGTACCAGAAGCTAAAGAACCATCTTCATAAACGGAAAGTGTAGTCAATTCAGCTTCACTTGGAGATTTAGAAGCATTAATTGAAAGAGTAGTTAATCCGCCTGCAGTAGCATTGATCTCTACAATGTCATCAGTAGCAGAAATAGTTGGAGGCTCACTTTCGATAGTAATCGTGATAGAAACAGAAGAGGATTCTCCAGCGTCATCAGTAATAAGAAAAGTGTAGTCTGCAACGCCAGTAGCATGAGGAGTAATAGAGACTTCTTTGGTAAAGGCATCTAAATCTCCATCAAAAAGTAGTACAGTGTTAGAGGCTGGTGTAGCACCATCAACACTGATACGTTCAATATCTGCGATATTGACACCATCTTGTTGATACTGTATGGTTTTCATAGGGCTGTCTCCTTTCATTGCATCTAATTTTACAAGGATTGGGGATCCAGCAGTAAGGGTAGCATCATTTGCAAGGAAACCAACTTCATCCAACAAGTTAACGGTTGGTGGAATGTTTAATGGGGGGTCAGTGGTACAAGCAGAAAATGCGAACATGGCAACAGCCAAGACTAATAGATTAGGTAAGCGAAATAAGCTTTTCATGAATAAGTGAATTTTGTGTAAAGTACAATCGTTTATTGATGTGATAATAATATTCTTTATTGGAATCCTCTACTACCGTTTAAATTAACTTCTTGTAATAAGAAGCAGGTAGTCGAATTAGGTCACTCTATTTTGATGGTTTTGTATCTAAAAAATGTCGAAGCAGACATTTTTATGGTTTGGTTGTTCACAGGTCATGG
>CAYQRA010000215.1:7773-9566 GCA_964419315.1 uncultured Saprospiraceae bacterium
CTTGATTACTTAAGACAAGTCATTGCGATAAACGAAGCCTATGGCAATTATGTTGGCTTGTTTTTGAAAAAATCTTTAAAAAATGCAAAAAAATGAGCTGAACAAGCCTTGCAGAAGGATGTATTTCAATGCACCTTCAGTATATCTGTTACCCTTTGGTATTAGGAAATTAGATTAGCCTCTCCAAAATATTGGAGGTCGAGCATAAAGTTGTTGTAAAAGGAGAATTATTAGTAGGCTAGAAAAAAGACCGAAAAGCTGCTCGTTTTACAACAAGCAGCTTTTACTTGGTCTTTAATTGGATATTAAGTAGGAATATACACATTGCCTTTCGGCACGCATTTCTTTGAGTAATTATCTTTTTGAACTGGCCAAATCCGTTGGTGCTAATCTATCCTTGCACTATCTTTCTAATACACTATAATTTGGAGGCTTTGATCTCTAAATATTGATTATTTTGATTCGCCTTTTTAGACACCCTTTGGTAGCCAGAATTGTATACCAGAGAATCAAAAAGGATACCATAGCACTAATAGATAATATGAGTTTGCCTAGGAAAATGAATCTTTGAAGGCTTGAAAATAGGAGTAAGAGAGTCTTTGGATAAAATAAATACAAGATAATGCGATCGAACAACTTAGGAACTTCAACAAGTTCTTATCTTGAATCCTAAGATAAAAGCTAATCGTAGCGGCCGGCAGCGGGTAAGAGAGTACTAATAATTACCTGGTTTAACAAATAATTTATAGTGCGCTACCAGCCACTTTCGATCAGCGTTTAGAAAAATCTTGGAGTACTTTAATTACTTTTAAAGTCTTCGCTAATACGGAGGGGAGGAAAGCAATAATTTGCTTTAGCCTCCCGCTACTGTATATTTAAAAGATAATGAGTGTGGTGGGCTTTAGTATTCTCGGGATTATTCCTCACCTTGTAATAAAGTTCTTCTATAAATGCCCTAAAGTTTGTACAGGTATTTATATCAAGAGTAGCTGTTGTTTTCATAGCCTGGCGGAGGTGATTTTTCGTTTTGTAATGCTGCCCACATTCATGGTGTTCTCGTAGAGTGTATTCCAAATGTATGGCAAAATCTCATCGAATGCTCACTTCTGCAAAGCTATTTGTTCGAGATTAATACAGTTTAACATAGGTTAGTAGCTAAATACGAGGTGTTAGGATTTTTAACAAATAAGTATTTGATTGTTAGTTATTTATATATGTGTTAATTTGTGTTTTGAAGAGTGTTAATATTCTTAATTCAATTTTTTTGAATGAAAAAACCAGAAAAGAATAGACCAAAGGCCAGTTCCGGAGATGGAAAAAAGCCAAGGGATCGAAGCATTGGGTCTTTTACACCAAGGTTGCGAAAAGAGCGATCCTTGGATGATTTTGTTGAAGGCATCTCTAAAGGAGATCGGATTGTCTTAGGCCAAGCGATTACACTAATTGAAAGTACTAGACAGGATCATCAAGAATTGGCTCGCCAACTAGTAGAAGCTTGTTTGCCAAAATCTGGCAATTCTTTTCGCATTGGCATTACTGGAACACCAGGTGTTGGTAAAAGCACCTTTATTGAAACCATGGGGCAGCAAGTGCTGCAAGAAGGTAAAAAACTAGCCATATTGGCCATTGATCCCAGTAGCCATCGCAGCAGAGGAAGTATTTTGGGAGACAAAACTCGAATGGAAGTCTTGAGTGCTCATACAGATGTTTTTATTCGACCTTCCCCCGCAGGAACTTCTTTGGGAGGAGTGGCTCGAAAAACGAGAGAAACCATACTCTTATGCGAAGCCGCA
>CAYQRA010000216.1:0-9563 GCA_964419315.1 uncultured Saprospiraceae bacterium
TTAATGCACTGTCGTGCATTACCCTGCGGGATCGCTCAGTCATCCTGCGGGATCGCTCAGTCATCCACCACTGGGTCCACAAATACATCATTCTCCAACTCCTCCTGTGCATTGGCCAAATACTCCTCGCTAAAATCAATTTCCAATTCTACCCATAAGGGCAGGTGGTCTGACATCTGAAAGGTTCGCCAAAAGCTTTGATAATAATGGGCTTTTTCTGTGGCGGTCATATCCACATATTTTTTTCCCTTATAGCTTTTGTCGTTCATTAGATTTTCATAGATGGGCTGATCTTCATTCTTAAAAATAAAATCATAGAATTTGAAGGTGCCACTATTTCCGGTGTAACGCATTTTTTCGGGAACGGGGGCAAAGGCGATTTGATCGTAGGCCATGGTCTGTCTTTCATTGGTGAGGTAAAGTCCTTGTGGCATTTGAAAATTTTGGCGTTTCAAAGCTTTGTAGGTTTCATCATCTTCCCCCACCACATTAAAATCTCCTAGCATGATGAAGTGTTCCATCGTTTTGTATTCTTCATAATGCTTTTTGGATTTTTTGGCTAAATAAGAGGCCAAGGATTTGATCTCTTTTACTCTCCTGCGTTTGCCTTTTCCAGAATTGGAACCGTATAAAATATGAGCAGTACACAAGTTAAATTTAAACCATCCGGATTGAAAACTGACCATAAAGGGGGTTCGGACCAATTGCTTACGCAATAGTTTTTGACCATCTGGAATATTGACTTTATGCGCCGTTTTGGGAAGGCTGATTTTATCCCCTGCTTTTAAGGTGACTTCGTCACCATCCACATTGGTGTAAGTTACATCTTGTTCTATGATCACTTCATGCCCTTTTGGTAAATCGAAGGTTTCTTCTACTCCAGAAGATAAATTCGATTTGGGGATAATTATTTCTCCAGCGATCTTGCGAAAGAATACTTTCCTTTTGTCAAAAATAAAAGCCAATCGTTCTTGGTTGCCGCCACTAGCGACATTTACATCTGTGGTAATAAAATCCCAATTGGGGCCAAGTATACTTAAAACCTTTTTGATGGGCCATAAGCGTTCATTGATTTCTTGTAAGGCCACCAAATCAAAATTGGAAATGACTTCTGCGATGTAATAAAAACTTTCTTCAATCCTCGGTCCTTGTTTGAATTTATTGGAATCAAAATCGCGAATATTCCAAGTGGCAAGTAGCAAGGTTTTTTTGAGGGTTCGATCAGGAATGCCTTGGCTTTTGCGGCCAGCTCTTAGGGCGAGTAAATTCTTGACGGTTCTTAGAGAATAGTCTGTGTTGGTTCGGAGTTTTTTGTAGAAAGGCATGGGTTTTGGTTAAGGGGTGGAGCAATAAATCTAACATTACCCAAGCAAGATAACCAAATTCTTCCAAGCTTAAAAATTGGCTTATCTAGGCATCGCACAGAAATCAAAGTGTTTCCAATTCCGCATATCCTCTTTGCGACTGATCTTTTCCAATTGGGCATTGGCATCAAAGTCGTTGAGCTTGTATAAAGCAAAATTCATCTCATCAAACAAAGTAAACAATTCATCGCGTTGGGCATTATTCAAATTCCGAAAACATTCTGCGATAATATTGGGGCGATAACGGGCGATGATCCGTTGGATGGAAACCAAGACTTCTAGGTCAAGACCTTCGACGTCAATCTTTATAAAACCTAAGCGATCGATATCCTTGCCATGTTCGGTTTCTAAAAAATCAGCGAGATTGACGGCAGTTACTTTGCGATTCAATTGGTATTTGCCATGCTGGTTTTTTTCTCTTTGAGAAATGCCTCCATTATTGTGGGTCGCTTCGGAAGAATTGTAAAAATATTTTCCAGCTTGTACGGCAATGGCAAAATTATAAGGATAAATATTGGTCTTGTCTCGATTGAGTTGGGCATTGGTGGCCAAAACTTCGTAGACATAAGGATTGGGATCAAAAGCTAAAGTGGTTCCCTCTACGCCAACCGCCAATGCCAAGGGCACCGTGGTATCGCCAATGTGTGCACCAATATCTATCGCCAAGCAACCTTTTGGCGCAAAGCGTTTATAGAAGTCTACCATTTCTTGGCTTACTTTCTTAGGACTTTCCAGAGGATTTTCCCATACTGCAAATTCAATCGCTCCTTCTTTTTCTAAAACCAATTGATCAATACGAGTTCCGTATTTTTTGAACGTCTTCTTGATCTTATTGCGTTCAATTTTCTTTTTAATGTAATTCCACATGTTCTTTCTATTTCTTGATCATCTTCAAATACAATTGCTCGACTTTCTCTCTCGCCCAAGGCGTTTTTCTCAAAAACTTAAGACTTGATTTTACAGAAGGATCGTGGGTGAAACAGCGAATATTTATTTTCCAACCCAATTCTTTCCAACCATATTTTGCGTGGAGTTGCTCCACAATATCTGCGAGTTTGATGCCGTGCAACGGATTATTGGGTTGAGCTTTAGGTTTGTCTTTTTCTTCCATTTTATTTTATAAAATTAGATACTCCTAAGTGTCATCTGGAATCCAGCTTTGAACTGAATATCATCAACTTAATGGATTTTCTTGTGGACAAAGTGAGGGTCTATCTGAAAGGTAGACCCTCACTCGTCTAACATCTGATTTTTAGACTTTTTCCTCTTTAGAAATATTAGGAGTTACCTTCCAGATAGCTCCTAATTTGTTCTAATTCGCCAACTACTTTAATAAGTAATACATCCAGTTTTGAGCTGCGCTCTAGGTCAAGATGGCGAATTAGTCAAAAGTCCCCACCAGCCAATCAATTTCAGATTTGCTGATCAACAAACTATAAATCGCATTGACTCGATTATCAGCTACATTTAAAAATTGATTCTGTGCTGCGCGATAATCCAAAGAAGATATTTGACCGGATTTAAAGCGTTCTTCCGAAATTTCAATATTCTTCCGAGCGTTTTTGATCTGAACTTCGGTCAAAGTTAGTATATAAACTTGGTGATTATAATTTTCCAACAATATTTCTAATTGATTGTATAATTCTGCTTTGGCTTCCAGTTGACTGAGCTGGGAAATTTCTTCTTGCAGCTTGGCCGCCGCGATATTTTGCTTGGTCAAATTACCATCGTAAAGATTCCAGTTGAAATTGAGATTAAGGCCGCCGTTGAAGCGATTGCTTAATTGCGTTTTAAAAGGATCTCCCGTATTGGGATTATCCGCAAAAAATTTAAAAGCACTCCCCGAGGTACCGATAGAACCATTGAAACTCACGGTCGGCCTTCGACCGCTTTGTTCGAGAGCAGTATTCAACTGATCGAGCTGGGCAAGGACTCCTAAGGTTTTTAGGGTATAATTTTCTTCCGCTAAAAGAGTTTGGAGTTTTTCTAAATCCAATTCCTCTTGGGTCAATTGCAAGCTTTCCGTAAAAGTATAACTGGGAAACCCTGATAGATTTAAGGTTTGATATAAATTCCGTTTAGCGATTTCAATTTGATTGTCCTGATTGGCAAGATTGATGGAATCTCCCGTTACGGCATCTTCAAACTGAAGAATATTATAAGTATTGGATTGTCCAAAATCTCGCTTTACCAATTCAAAATCTAATCTACCTTTCGACAAGTCAAAAACTTCATATAAAAAACCTCGTCGCTCTATCTGAAAAAGCACCTCGGTATAACTTTGGGTAATGGCGCGTAATAAATCATGTACCTCTTGAGAACGCAACAGTTGTTGCTGACTCACCGATAAATTCAATTGCTCTTTAACCACCTGAATCCGACCTCCAGAGTAAAGCACCCAATTGGCATCCAAAGTAGCTCCTAAAGAACCATTATAATAAGTCCCTTGCAGAAAACTCGCGGGATTATTATCATTGACCGCAGTATTGGAAAAGCTTCCGTTGAGATCAAGGGTGGGCCCCTTCCCTGCCCTTGCCCAAGTATTATTATTCTCGGCAATCTGGATATTTTTATCTGCGATTTTCAGACCAAAATTATTTTCTAACCCGATAGAAATCGCTTGCTCCAGCGTTAGATTTTCTTGGGCAGAAAGAAAAAACGTAGAGGTATTTATCAAGAAGAAAAAGAGAAGAATATTTTTCATTAGCAAAAGGATATTTTACAGAACAAGGGTTTAGAATATATAATCTGGTGCGCAATTTGGAATTGAAGATCATCCATAGTAAGAGATTTTCTCTTGGGTAAAGTCAGGGGCTATCTGAAAGGTAGTCCCTGACTTGGTTTAGCGCGCTCTAACAACGTTACGAAAGTGAAGACATTTAGCTTGGAGCTACCTAACAAACAGCTATTATCTATCAGGTAAAAACTTGAGAAATCTGCAGACTCACCATTACCAGTCCACCGATCAAAGACAAAGTCGTAATCGCGAATATCAAAGTTAAACCCCAAGGATGTTTTCTTCCAGGATAAGCAGGTTCTACCATTACTCGAGAATAATTTTCGCCAGTCCATAATCGCATGGAAGCCATCCGAATATCATTAGCGAAAACAATCAGAGCAGGAATTAAGACCAATAAAATAAAGGTAGAAATGATCAAACCAAAAGCGACCGAAATCGCCATCGGAATCAAAAATTTAGCCTGCACACTATCTTCCAAGAGCAAGGGCATCAAACCCGCAACGGTCGTCACTGTAGTGAGGGTAATTGGTCGAAATCGAGAAACACCAGTATCGTATAAAGCGGTCTTAAAGGAGGCACCTCCTTTTACTTTTACATTGAAAGTAGAAATAAAAACCAAGGCATCATTGACCAAGATTCCAATCAGCGCGATCACTCCTAATACAGAAAACAAACTGATGGGTAAGTCCATTATCCAATGTCCTAGACCAACACCAATAAAACCGAAGGGAAATAACATAAAGACAATCAAAGCTTGACTGACGGAACTAAAGGTTAGCACAACTACAAAAAACATACAAAGAAAAACAATAGGCATCACGCGCATCATAGAAGCTTGAGCATCTTGTCCTCTTTTGGCTTCCCCTTCTAAACCGACTCTTACCGACGGATATTTTGCGAGTATTTTGGGAAGTATTTCGGCATTGATATCGGCATTGATATCTGTCACGGATACCTTATCATTGGAGATATTGGCAGAAACCCGTATTTCTTTTTGTCCATTGAGGTGGTTGATCGCAATCACACCACGTTCCGTTTTGAAAGTCACCAACTCGCCAAGTGGAATGGATTGTCCATCTGTTGTTCGATATCTCATTTTGGCAAGATCAGCAATCGAACTTCGATCTTCTTCGCCGTAGCGTATCCAGATTTTCACCTCATCCGAGCCACGTTGTAATCTTTGTATTTCAGCACCAAAAAATCCTTGTCGAATGTATTGCATGACTTGCCCGAGGGTGAGTCCCAAATTATAAGCCTTGGGTTTTAGATCAATACCGACCTCTTTTAAGCCTTCCGCATTACTATCTTGGATATCTCGCAGACTTGGAATATTACCAAGTTCAAATTTGAGATCTGCTACGGCATTTGCTATTTCTTTTGGATCGGTACCCAATAGAGCAATAGATACTGGTTCTCCAAAAAAGCCTGCCGTACCAAAGGTCAATTTGTTAGCTTCTTCTACGGTTCCTAATTCTTTACGGATAGCATCGGTAATCATCCGATTAGAAATATCTACCCGTTCTTCTCCTGATAATAAAAAGACATTGAGTCCGCCCTTATAAGTAGTAGGACCTACGGTTTTTACAATCTTTTCAATCACATCTTTTTGGTCCGCAAAATATTCTTCTTTCATTTTTTGATTGACCTTCCAGGTGGCTTCTTCTATGGAGGCCAATATTTCATAAACCTTTTCTTCGCTAGTTCCTGCAGGAAGTTCAAGGTTGACATTAAAATTGTCTTGTTGAATATTTGGGAAAAAAGTTCCTTTGATCAAACCACCCGCAAAGGCTCCTACTACTACAAATAATCCTGCAATACAAATGGCAAGGGTTGGCAAGGGAAATTCCATGCTAGATCGGAGTATTGGACCATAAATTTTTTGTCGTAAAAAATCCATTCCTTTATCAAAAAAGACCGTAATTGGATTGGGGGTACCTTCTTTTAATGCCTTGGAATGCGCGATATGCGCAGGTAGGATCAAGGCTCCTTCCACTAAAGAAAAGATCAAGGTAAAAATGACCACAATTGCTAAATCACCAAAAATATCTCCCAAGATTCCTTCAATAAAAAAGAAGGCAGAAAAAGCAATGACCGTAGTAAGGATAGCGGAGGTCACTGCGGGTAAAACCTCCAAGGTTCCATCTAATGCAGCTTTTCTAGGAGAAGATCCCCGTTCATAATGTTGGTATATATTCTCTGCAATCACAATCCCATCATCTACCAAGATACCAATGACGAGCACCATTCCAAAGGTAGAAACAACATTGATGGTTATCCCCAAAACAGAAGCGGCCATAAACATCCCGGCAAAAGAAATCGGAATCGCCAATGCCACCCAAAAAGCCAAACGGAAATTGAGAAACATGGCCAATAAAATCAAAACAATGATAAAGCCAAGCAAGCCATTCTCTTTGATAAAACTAATGCGACCATTGAGGTATTCTTTGCCACTTTGAATTTTTGAAATGGTCAATTCGGGATAGCGTTGACTAAATTTTTCGAGATAAGCCACGGTTTGATCGGAGACATTAAACATATCTTCGTCGAGGGTATTATAGACATTGATATTGACCCCAGGAACGTCATTAACGAAAACCCGATCCGGATTATCCGCCCACTTATCTTCTACATTGGCGACTTGTGCCAAACGAATTAATCCACCGTTAGGATTACTTCGGATGACGATATTACTCAAATCTGCCGCATAATATTTTTTATTTTTTGCGCGGATCAATAAATCTTCCGTATCTGTTTTTATTGTTCCTCCGGTGGACAACAAGTTGGTTTGGGCAATGGCATTCAAGGCTTCATTGAAGGTGATGTTGAGCGCTTCCATATCGTTTTCGCGGAAGCTAATTTCGATTTCTTCTTCTGGATAGCCCGATAATTCAATCTTACTGATGCCTTCAATTGCGAGGAGGTCATCTTCTATTTGTAAGGCAAAACGTTTAAGGGCTCTAAGATCCATGTCTCCGCTAATCGCAAATTTATAAGCATCGCTGAGCTGTACTTGCTTATAGACCACCGGCGGTTCCATCGCGAGTGGAAAAGAATTGATTTGATCTATGGCATTTTTTACATCTTGCAATAGCTCGTCCATGTTGGTTCCTTCTTTGGCTTCTATGATGATGCTAGCAGCATTTTCTGAAGAGACCGAACTTGTCTTATCTATCCCCTTAATTCCGATCAGGTTTTCTTCAATCTTTGTAGTTACTCCTTCTTCCATTTCTTCAGGAGAAGCACCAGGATAGACTACTTGAACGTTGATGATTTTACTGGGTTGCTCTGGAAAGAAGGTGGTTTTGATTTGCGATAGGCCAAAAATTCCCATTATAAAAATGAAGACCATCAGTAGATTGGCTGCAATCGAATTGTCGAGGAAAAATTTAATAATCGTACTCATAAGTGACGGGAGAAAATTATTTTAATTTATTTGATTTCGATTAATTTTCTAAATGGTTGACTGACAAGGAATTAATGTGGAAATTAATCGAAATCCTAAAAAAATAAATTAAGATAATTCCGTCAAACAACTTAGTTCTTATAGTTTTACTTTTTGACCTACAAAAAGATTATTCGTGGCGGAGGTAATCACCTGGTCTTGGGGATCAATACCTTTTACATACACCTCGTTTTCTAAATAACTGATGACGTTTATCGCTTTGCTTTTTACAAGACTATCCTGATAAACATACACTTCATTTTGGTTGACGATAAGGTCTTTGGGTAAAACCGATACTGCTTGTAAATCCTTTCCACCAAGGCGACCTTTCAAAAACATGCCATCAATCAAACCTGGTCCGCTTACGGTGATATACACTGGAAGACTTTGGGTGGTCTGGTCAATTGTTTTACTGATTCGATTGACTCTTCCAGTCCAATTTTTTCCCAACTCCTCCGAATACAGATTAACCTTTTGGCCAACAGAAATGTATTTCAAAGCGTCCATAGCAATTGGAGAAGCCAATTCGTAATTATAGGTATTCATGATTTGCCCAAGTGTAAGTCCGGGACTTACTAGAGAGCCCGGATAATTATTGACCGAAAGAAATACCCCATTAAACGGAGCGTAAACTTTATAATTATTCAATTTTTCTTCTAGGCTTTTGATGGTATAGTATTGATTGAAAATACTTTTCCCTCCAATAAAATATTTCTCTTTTTGATTGGTAATTTCTGGAAGGGCTTGCACATTTTGCTCAATGTCAAAAGCATTGAGGTAGCGGAGCCATTTTTCAAATTCATTGGGATGATCAAATTTGAGATCTGGCATTACTTGGGTGATGAGGTTGAACAGATTACTCCGTTGTGCTCGAAGATTAAAAACGTCGTCTTTGCTTTCTATTTGGAATAATAAATCGCCTTTGCTAAAAGTACTTCCAACTCGAAGTGTTTTTCCGGTAGCCAAGAGTTTTCCTTGCACCTCTGCGGCTAAATTTATCTTTTCGTAGGCATTGAGGCGGCCATCAATTTCAATCTCATTGCTAACTTGCTGCGGTGGAAAGCTAGCGACCTGAATGGTTCTAATCTCTCTTTTAATTGGAGAAGAAGAAACCGTCGATTCCTTTTTGGCTTTATTGACATTAAAGGCAACTGCGCCTGCGGTCAGAATGAGCAAACTCAAGACCAGTGAAATAATCCTTTGTCTAGTAAACATTTTCATTGATGGTTTTCTCAGGGACCTCTAAATAGTTGATTATTTTCGGGTACCTAAAATATTTTTATAAAGGGTTTTTAAAACTTTCTTAGCCATTGCTATTTCTTCTGCACTGTGCTCTGCCAAAAATTCTTCTTCCATTTCTTTTCCAACATTGCTCATTCTATCCTTTAGGCTTTTACCTTTTGGGGTCAAAAAAATACGATTGGTCCGTTTGTCTTTATCGTCTATTTTCTTTACGACCAAACCAGCTTCTAACATAGGCAAAAGCATTTTATTGATACTGCTTTTGGTCTTGATGATCGAGTGGCCTATTTCTTTTTGACTCAATCCATCCTTTAACCATAATTCTGCTAAAATACCAAGACAGGAAGCCGGAATATCAAAGCCCTCTTCTTTTAATTTTGGGGTAATGATAAGCTGGACCAAACGTCCCGTCCTATTGGTCAAAAAACCAAAATATTGGTATGGATTAAATATTTTTCTTGGCATTGGTATAAAAGTGAACTAATATTTAAACAGGACGAAGAGGCAAAGGTTTAAAAGTGAACTATTTTATTTTAAAAAAAATCGTTATTTGTTTTTTGCCTAAAAATTAAAATTCGTTTATAAAAACAGGGTAGGCGGTATTTTCACAACACCGCCTACCCTATTTGAAAAATAATTATCGTTTAGAAAATAATACTACTTTGTCCCTTTAGCTTATTATTTCGACAAGCTCAGCATATGCTTTAGGCAATATCTGGTGTGTAGCTTGGAGCGGAAGGTTATCAACTTAGGCTAGTGACAAGCGAGGTAAAAG
>CAYQRA010000217.1:0-9548 GCA_964419315.1 uncultured Saprospiraceae bacterium
TAAAAAGCCTCGCCGATGCTAAGGCATCGTCTACGTTTTTTGCCTCGACTAAGCCTGAAACTCATCCCATTTTAATGGAAAAATAATTTTGCTCTCTAACTTAATTAATTGTCTACCACTTTCAAAAACGCCTATGTTTCTCGAACCTCATTTTAAAGGACAACGCAGTGGATGGATTGAAGTGATTTGTGGGTCTATGTTTTCTGGAAAGACAGAAGAATTGATTCGTCGCTTAAAACGCGCTAAAATCGCTAACCAAAAAGTAGAAATTTTCAAACCCAAAGTGGATACGCGTTATGCTGAGAAAGAAGTTGTTTCCCACGATTCCAATTCTATTCTTTCTATTCCGGTCGATCATTCGAAAAAGATTCTCAACCTAGCAGATGGTGTAAGTGTCGTCGGGATAGATGAGGCTCAGTTTTTTGATGAAGGTCTACCAGAAGTTTGTCAGCAATTGGCCTTGCGTGGATTACGAGTGATCGTAGCGGGACTCGATATGGATTTTCGAGGAAAACCTTTTGGTCCAATTCCTAATCTATTGGCAGTGGCAGAATACATCACTAAAGTCCATGCGATCTGTCAGCATTGTGGCAATTTGGCGACGCACTCTTATCGACTAAGCGATGAAGAATCGACCGTTGTGCTAGGAGAGCAAGATCGCTATGAAGCCCGTTGTCGAACCTGCTACCACATGGGAAATATTTTGAACCTACAGGTTAAAGAATAAAAAAAGGCGCCTCTCGGAGAAAGAGGCGCCCACTGTACAATTACATCACCTATAATAAAAATCTAATCTATCCTTTGGTCTCATGATTCGCCAAGGGATAGGTTTTTACATCCAACTTCAAGTAGCTTGTGGTCCTGTTCAATTACTATTTAATTACGGATGTTTTCTGCCATATTTTTTAGGTTGATTCTAATCAACCTTTACTGCATTCAATGTACTCTGTCCTTCATTTGTTTTTAAAACAACAGAATAAGTCCCTTGCGGCCATTCTTCCTCAAAAGCAAGCTTGGTTTGATGCTTGCCTGCATTTTGCAAAGACGGTGCTAGAAAAGTACAAAGGTATTTGCCTTGTAAGTCATAAAGCTGAATAGAAACTTCCGTCGCAGTAGGCAAGGTATAATCCAAGACCGTCGTGTTCTTGATGGGATTAGGATAAATGGAGGCTGCCAATTCTTCCTGAGCCAAGTCATCAGTACCGGTACTCAAAGTTGGGAGGTAGCGAGTCAGGGCAAATGCCGTGCGATCTCCTTTTGTTGAGCATCCAGCCACCACTAGTTTTCCATCACCTTGTAGAACAGCAGCATTGGCGATTTCAATTCCACCAAGATGATGTTTGAATTGCTGTTCCAGTCTTCCATCGGGATGAAAACGAGCGATGGCAAAATCCGCATTGGCAATTTCTGTATCTTGATCTTGTAAGGAAAAACCAACGGCGATGATTTTTCCATCTTTTTGTAAAGCTAAGGCATTGATCCCATCTCGTCCGCCCAAGTCGGTAGTGGCCCAACCGCGGTTGCCAAAGCTATTATCTAGGCTTCCATCTTTTAGAAAACGTGCCAGAGAAAAATCATTATTGGAAAGTCCTCCAATGACTATCTTTTCATCCTTTTGCAGAACGATAGCATAAGCCAAATCCGCACTTTGATTATAGTCCGTAATGACCATTCCTGCTTCTCCAAAACTTAAATCTGGTTTCCCATCTGGTAAAAAACGAAGTAAGGCAAAGTTGAAATCAAAATGATCTAAGGTAAAACCTGCTAAGACAATTTTTCCATCTTTTTGCAATGCCATCGCATGGGCACCTGCCCCAGTTTGATTTAGCGGACTGATTACTTTTCCTTCCTCCCCAAAACTTTTATCGAGTAAGCCATTGGGAAGGTAGCGAGCCAATACGATGACTTGATTATTGTCGACCACTGCGGAGCCAGCTACCAATATTTTTTCGTCCTCCTGAATCTCTAGCGCATTGATGCCATCGAAAAAATGAAAGTGAGTATGGATTTTTCCTGACTTACCAAAAGAAGGATCAATATTTCCATTTGGGAGGTAGCGGATCAAAGCAAAATCATCACCAGTGTCTAGATGAATAAAACCAGCAGCGACGATCTTTTTATCCTTTTGTTGTGCTACCGCAAAGGCAGCGCCTTTTTCTCCAAAGGGTGTGGTCTGGATACCTTCTTGGCCAAAACTAGGATCGAGTTGCCCGCTTTGGTCATATCGGGAAAGGGTGAAAGAACCAGCAGTAGAACTGCCAGCAGCAATGATTTTTTTATCGTCTTGGAGGAGCAAAGCATAGGCTTTGGCTTGTTTAGTAATAGCGGTTTCGATTACTCCATTGCTACCAAAGCTAGGATCCAATAGTTGATCTTGTGCGCTGATGGAAGACGTAAAGAAAAGGCTTAGTAAAGCGCAAAGGCAAAATATATTTTTCATAGGTTTTTTTATTTATAGAGTAACTTATTACTTAGTACTAACCATTTCCAAGACATCATAAGCTTTTGTGATTTCGATGAATTCTTCGCGGTAGCCGTGGAGGTCTTCTCCGAGGGCATTATTGGCGAGTTCTAGTACTTTTTTGGTGTTGAGATCATTATTGTATTTAGAATCTCTGATGATTAAACTCAAGCCAGCGACTGCTGCTGACCAACGGAAATTGTCAGAGGTATTTGCCAATTGAATGGGGCGATAGTCCAATAATTTTTCGATCAATTGACTCTCTGTTTCTTCGGGTTTTTTATACCGCAGTTTTAGCGTCACTAGATGATCTTGATTGAATTTTCCAAAGTACTTGGGATGCTCTTTTCCTTTTTCTGGTAGAGTTAGATTTAATGCGTTTTCGTAGTCTGCTTGTGGAATGATTTCATAAAGCGCCGTTACGGTATGGCCAGCACCTAATTCTCCCGCATCTTTGGTGTCGTCGTCAAAATCTTCGGTTTCCAGCAAGCGATTTTCATAACCAATCAGGCGATAAGATTGTACGGTCTCTGGATTGAAAACCAATTGGATTTTTACATCTTTTGCGATGGTATATAAGGTGCTGCTGATTTCGTGAGTGAATACTTTATTGGCCTGTTTGATATTGTCGATATAGGCATAATTTCCATTGCCATGATCGGCCAAAGTTTCCATGATGTTGTCTTTTAAATTACCGGTACCAAATCCTAAAACGCTTAGGTAGATTCGGTCTTTCCGTTTTTCTTCAATCAATTTTTGTAGCTCGTCTTGATTAGAAATTCCGACATTAAAATCCCCATCTGTTGCTAAAATGACGCGGTTATTTCCACCTTCGACAAAATGATCTTTAGCCGTTTCATAAGCCAGTTTTATGCCTGCTCCACCTGCGGTAGATCCACCCGAAGACAAACGATCGATGGCTTTTTTAATTACTTTTTTCTGATCGCCAGAAGTAGGAGGGAGTACCATCCCTGCAGCGCCCGCATACACCACGATAGAGACCTTGTCTTCTGGTCGCAATTGATCGACCAATAATTTGAAAGAAGGTTTGAGTAAACCCAATTTATCTGCACTGCTCATGGAGCCCGAAACATCAATTAAGAAAACCAAATTAGAACCCGGAGTATCCTTCCAATCTATTTGTTCTCCTTTTAAGCCAATGTGCAAAAGGTGGTGGTTTTTGTTCCACGGACATTCCGACAATTCCGTATACATTTGAAAAGGATCTTCTCCATCTGGCTCTGGATATTCATAATTGAAATAATTAACCATTTCTTCGGTTCGCGCAGCATAAGGAGAAGGCTTTCGCCCACTTAAAATATCTCGTCTGACAATACTATATCCGGCTTGATCTACATCAATAGAAAAAGTGGAAAAAGCTTCTTTGGCGGGACGGATAAAATCATTTTCTACGGTTTTGACATATTGTTCTTGGTAAACAACTGGATCATTATAATTTTGCTTATTGGACATCGGACGAATGACTGGCGGATTTGGAATAATCACTCTTGGTTTGGGAAGTACCAAAGTAGAAATTTCTGGAGCTTCGATATAAGGATTGCCTTCAAAGTTGGCTGGAGTACCACCAAAGCTCAATTCTTGAATTTGATCAATTTCACTTTGTGGAATCACAGGATTTCCTTGTACCCTTACCCCATCAATGTAATAGTCCGTACCACTGCTTCTTGAACCTTGGACACTGATCGCGTCACCTGCATCAGCTGCGGACATCCCCGCAACGGAGGCCGCTAGGGCATTGATGTTTTTGGTAGGAAGATTGCGAATTTGTTGCGAAGTGATTACGTTCGAACTAGGTGCTGGGCTTTGTTTTTTGCTCGCTTGCTTTTGGGTAGACTTATTTTTACGGCCTCGGTTTTTTCTTGGGCGTTTAAATATTTTTGAATTCGTAACTACTCCTACGCTTGTTACATTGTCTTTTTGAATAATTGGATTTTTATATTCAGTGACAACGACACAATCCAAATCAATACCTCCTCCTAATTGCAGATCCAATTTATTTTCTTGCCCTGCTTTTACGATCACATTCGAAATTTTTTGAGTGGGATAGCCTACATAAGAAATTTCCACTTCGTAGATTCTGGGGTCGAGTTGGATAGAATATTTACCTGCAAAATCAGTAGCAGTTCCATCGATAAAATTTCCATTATGGAAGATGGTCACATTAGCTCCAATAAGTTCTTCTCCAGTATCTATATCTGTGACTTGTCCTGTCAAAGTAGTCTGTGCAATCGCAGCGATGCTAAAAAGAAACAAGAGGTTAAAAAAGAATAATTTTTTCATACGGCAATTTTTTTGTTCGGTGAATTAGTTTTAAGTAAATGGTTTTTAAGGGGAGTGTTCCTACCAAGAAAAACTGATTCCCGGCGCGTTTCCAGCGATGGTATTGATGTTTTTGTGGGGACTTGTTTTTATGTTTTCGCTATATAGCGTTGTTTCTGATGTGGTATTGTCTTTGGAAATTAGTCGTATGGTATAGATTATACTTGGACAAGCTACCAATTCAATACTTCCTCCTAAGCTGATGTTTAGGGAGTTGTCCTGTTCTGCTGTTATAATAACTCCTGTTATTTTTTTGGGTGGAAATCCAACATATACGATCTCTATATCGTAGCTTCCCGGATCAAGATTGACTTTATAATTGCCATCAAAATCTGTACTCGTTCCCGTGACAAAATTTCCATTTTGAATAATCGTCACATTGGCTCCGATGAGTTCTTCTCCGGTATCCACATCTGTGATTTTTCCACTCAAGGAAGTTTGCGCAATCGCAGCGATGCTAAAAAGAAACAAGAGGTTAAAGAAGAATGATTTTTTCATGTGGGAATTTTTAGGTTTGGTGGATTAGTTTTGGGTCAATGATTTTTGAGGCCAATTTGCTTACCAAGAAAAACTAATTCCAGAAGTACCTCCAGCAATGAAATTGATGTTTTTGCTAGGAGCCATTCTTATTTTCTTTTGATCTAAAATGAGTCCTGAAGTAGTGTTGTCTTTTGATAAGAGCGGTTCGCGATAACTACTAATTACGAATGCATCACAACCATCAGTTTCTCCAAATTTGATATCGAAGCGATTATTTTGACCAGCATTCACTAAGACCTCAGTAGTGATAGCTGTAGGGAATCCCAAAGAATAGGCTTCCACCCTATAGCTTCCCGGATCAAGATTGACTTTGTAATTGCCATTTCCATCCGTATTTATAGCTAGGATAAAATTGCCATTTTTATAAAAGGAAATATTGGCTCCGATGAGTTCTTCTCCGGTATCCGCATCTGTAACTTTTCCACTCAGCGAAGTCTGCGTAATGGCTGCGATGCTAAAGAGAAATAATAAACTAAAGAAGAATGATTTTTTCATGTCCTAATCTTTTTAAGTATTGAGCATTCATTTGAAAATCAAATACTTGGTCACCAGCAAAAAGTGACGCCGGGTGCGGTTCCAATAATATCATTGACTTTTTTTGTAGGCATTAACTGAATGGTCTGATCCGGAATGGTAATTCCAGAAGAAGTTTGGTCTACTTGCATAAGCGGAACTTTATAATAATAAGAACAACAAGTGATTATTTGCGGTCTTGAATCTGCAAAGGCAATATCCAGTTTGTTGTTTTGCCCTGGTTTAGCATAGATTCCTTTTCTCTTTTCTATAGGAAAACCAACATAGGATACCTCAACGTCATAAAAGCCCGGATCAATGGTAAGTTTATAATTGCCATCAAAGTCGGTACTCGTTCCCGTGACAAAATTTCCGTCTTGCTTAAGAACTATATTGGCTCCAATGAGTTCTTCTCCGGTGTCTGCATCTGTGATTTTTCCACCCAGTGAAGTCTGTGAAAAGGAGGTAAAGCAGAAAACTAATAATGGAAGGAGTAAAAATAATTTTTTCATGTGATCTTGTTTTTTGATTTTGGAAATCTACTTGATAAAAGTCATGCCAGGTGCAGTTATAATAATGTCATTGACTTTTTTTGTGGGCATCGGTCGAATGTTATAGTCAGGGATAATGAGGCCCGAAGATGTTTTGTCTAGTTGTAAGAGTGGAATTTTATAGCCTCCACAAACGATCCCACAAGTTACTGTTTGAGGATTCTTCATGGCAATGTTTAATGGAATCCTTTGCTCTTTCTTTACGATGAAATTCTCTATTTCTTCGGGATGGAAACCAACATAAAGTATTTGGATTGTATAGATGCCTGCGGAAATACTGATTTTATAGTTGCCATCAAAGTCGGTACTCGTTCCCGTGACAAAATTTCCGTCTTGCTTAAAAACTATATTGGCTCCAATGAGTTCTTCTCCAGTGTCTGCATCTGTGATTTTTCCACCCAGTAAAGTCTGTGCACCAGCAGCAAAACTCCACAGCGATAAAAGGAATAAATAGAAAGTCTTTTTCATGTGTTTATTTTTTTGAAAAATCTAAAGACAAGTACGCTGTACATGCTCTAAGGCTAAAATAATTTGGAGTTAAAAGAAGCGGCCAGATTTAAGTTGTATAAGCTATAAATCCAATAGAGCGAAGCTGGTTGTTGGGGGATGAAAAGGGTTTTAGAGACTCGGTCTATGCTTCGGTTTATTGCTTATCTGGCCGCTTGTAGTTATAAGTTAAATAGAATAAGAACTAGAATGCTTTCCATTCTTATCACATAAGTCAGGTTTCTAATACTTGGGAAATCTAGAAATCCTTTTTCTAATCTGTTCGTTCTCCTTTGTTATTCGTCCTATTCTCCGTACTTTTGCCCATCTTTTGAGAGAATACTATTGCTTATAATCTTACTACACCAAACTTTACCATGACACCAAAAAGGATAAAATCAGCATTGATCTCCGTTTTTTCTAAGGAGGGACTAGCCCCCATTGTCAAAGAATTGGATCAATTAGGCGTAAAAATCTACTCCACTGGAGGAACTCAAAGATTTATTGAACAGCAGGGCATTGCTGTGGAAGCGGTCGAAAACATCACTTCTTATCCTTCGATTTTAGATGGTCGAGTAAAAACCTTACATCCTAAGGTGTTTGGTGGATTGTTAGCAAGAAGAGAAGAAGGGCATCTAGCTCAATTGGCAGAATACGATATTCCTGAGATCGACTTGGTGATCGTCGACTTATATCCATTTGAAGAAACGGTAGCCAATACCAATGAAGAAGCAGAGATTATTGAGAAAATTGATATTGGAGGAATCTCCCTGATTAGAGCAGCCGCCAAAAATTACCGCGATGTGGTCGTCGTTCCTTCTAAAGAGGAGTATGGAATGATCTTAGAATTACTGCAAACTAAACAAGGCAATACGGACCTAGCCGATCGCAAAGAACTAGCGCTTCGCGCCTTCAAAGTATCGTCTCACTACGATACCGCAATCTTCCATTATTTTAGCCAAGACAGTGAAACGGCAACTTTCAAGCAGAGTATTCACCAATCGAGAACTTTGCGCTACGGCGAAAACCCACATCAGCAAGGCGTCTTCTACGGAGACTTTGAAGCTATTTTTGATAAATTAAATGGCAAAGCCATTTCTTATAATAATTTGGTAGACATCGACGCTGCGGTTAGCCTCATGGCGGAATTCGCGGCAGACAGCGAGCCCACTTTTGCGGTACTCAAACATACCAATGCCTGCGGAACAGCTACCCGCCCAACGGTACTCGAAGCATGGAAAGCAGCTTTAGCAGGAGATAATATTTCTGCTTTTGGTGGGATTTTGATTTGTAATAAAACCATTGACCTCGCTACCGCTCAAGAAATTAACCAATTGTTTTACGAGGTATTGATCGCCCCAGATTTTGCAGCGGAAGCCTTGGAACTTTTGCAGAAAAAATCGAAACGCATCTTACTGAAGATCAAATCTTTTGATCGAGCGACCAAATCTTTTAAGAGCTTGCTCAATGGCGTGATCGAACAAGACACCGATCTTAAGATGGAGGGAGGAGAGGAATTTAAAGTCGTTACCGAAAAATCTCCGAATGCAGAACAAGTTGAAAACCTAGTTTTTGCCAACAAATGCGTCAAACACCTCAAGTCTAATACGATAGTATTGATTAAAGACAAACAACTCATCGGGATGGGCTGTGGCCAAACGTCTAGGGTAGATGCACTCCAACAAGCCATCCTTAAAGCCCGCCAATTTGGTTTCGACCCTGCGGGTTCTGTGATGGCTTCTGACGCTTTTTTCCCTTTTCCTGATTGTGTAGAAATTGCAGATCAAGCAGGAATCGTAGCGGTCGTACAACCCGGAGGCTCTATCAAGGATCAATTAAGCATTGACTATTGCAATGCTAATGGATTGGCCATGGTGATGACTGGTACTCGGCATTTTAAGCACTAAGCGGCATAAAAGAACGCATGAACTTAATTATCGACATCGGCAATACGCGATCTAAATTGGGACTTTTTAAAAAGGATCAATTGGTAGAAAGAGTAGTCAAAAAGAAATTGACGGTCCTAGGACTCAGTCGTTTTTGTAAAAAACATAAAGTAGAACGTATCGCTCTTTCGTCCACCGCAGAAGTGCCAGAGGAAGTAGAGCAGTATTTGAAAAAGACCTTTGATTATTTGCGTTTGAGTCATCGGACTCCTTTGCCAATTGTCAATTTATACCGAACGCCCAAGACTTTGGGAAGAGATCGAATCGCGGGAGTTGTTGGTGCCTTGGGGCAATTTCCAGGAAAAAATTGTCTGGTTATTGATGCTGGAACTTGTATTACCTATGATTTTTTGGCCGCAGACGCCAAATATCATGGAGGTGGCATCTCTCCGGGTATGGCGATGCGTTTGCAAGCCATGAATGCTTTTACGGCAAAACTGCCTTTGGTGAAGCCAGCAAAAGATCCCGTTCTCCTCGGATTTTCTACCAAAACCTCTTTGCAGAGTGGTGGACAATGGGGAGCGGTGATGGAAATTGAAGGCTTTATTCGTCGTTACCGCGCGGAATTTGGAAAGATTAACGTGGTTTTAACAGGAGGAGACGCTGATTTTTTTGCGAATCATTTGAAAACTAAGATATTTGTAAATTCAAATTTGGTTCTTTGTGGACTAAATAAAATTTTAACCTATAATGTCCAAACACAGGAGTAAA
>CAYQRA010000218.1:0-9543 GCA_964419315.1 uncultured Saprospiraceae bacterium
CAAGTGTTTGCCAACAAAAAAAGCCAAAAAGTGTATATTTTTCAAGGCTTTCAGCTTAGAATGACACTTTATTAACAAATAAATATGTTTTTACTATAGGCTTCCTTAGGCAATTTTTCGCTCCTTTTTTCCGTATCTTAAGAGTAGACCGGATAAAAATAAATTATTTGCTCGGGCCTTATTTTTTTTGATATTTCGGTAAATTGAGCTTGATTTGGCTCAATTTTGACTGCTAATTGCATGAAATTCGGATGGAAAAGCATCCAAAACAGCGATTTTTCTTCTTCTGCAAGCCTAAACTCTTGCTAATAAAATAAACTTTCATCTATGAAAAAGCACCTGATATTCCTAGGTTTTTGCTCCTTTCTTTTGATTTTAGCTCTTTCTTTTAGCTCTTGTAGCAAGAAGACCGGATGCCCAGTCAATGAGTCTGTTCATGTAAAGACCAATAAGAAGGGAGAATTTTCTTCCAAAGGTGGCAGATCCAACCTTTTTCCTAAGGATGCTCGGAAAAGAAAGAAAAGAAAATAGCCCACGATCAAAAAATTTCAAGACGCCGATTAAGCAGGTAGATCTCCAACTTTATGGATTTCTTCCTTTTTTGCCCTTGGCTTGTAAAAGTGTTTAATTCTTTAAAAAAACACCATTTTACTACGCAAAGATACAAGGTCAGTAGTGGCTTCACCAAATTTTTCGACACTTTTTTCACTTTATTGCGAATATTTTTTCACTTTATTGATTCAATCGTGGATCAATTGCCGAGCTTAAAGCATCCCCGATCAGGTTAAAAATAGTCACGGTAATAAAGATCGCAAAGCCAGGAACCAGAGCCACCCACCAAGCAGAAAAATCTTTTCTTGCCTCATTAAGCAATGATCCCCAAGTAATCTGATCAACCGACAAACCCAATCCAAGAAAGTTTAGAGAGGCTTCAATCAAAATAGAAGAGGCAATACCAAAAGCCACCGTTACTAACACAGGGCCTATCGCATTGGGAAGCGCATGGCGCCAAATGATTCTTCGTTCACTAAAACCCATCGCTTGAGCCGCTTGAATGTATTCCAATTCTCGTACTCTCAAAAGTTCTGCTCGAAGAAAGCGAGCGATCCCAGTCCAACCAATAAAACCGATAATCACCATTATATTAAAAATATTGGGGCGCTTAATCAAAGCTAGGATCGCCAAAATCAATAATAAACCGGGGATAGAATTGAGGACTTCTATAAACCGCATGACTAGCAAATCAACAGGAAGTGCTCTTTTGGTATTCCATCCACTCCATCGCTCTAAAAGCCAAGCTAGCAAATTGGCCAAGACTAATATCCCCGAAAGGATCAGCATTCCTTTTAGCATTTCTACCAAAAAATAACCACCATCCGAAAAGGCAAAAGAACGAGCCATAAAGCCATAAAAAACGCCAAAGATGAGTCCAAAGAAATTGCAGACCATCTGTATCCGACTTGCTCGTAAACGATCATCTCCAAAATAGCCAGCAATCGCACCAAAAAAGACGCCGATAATCGTTGCAATCGACATCGCGATGACCCCCACCAGCATGGCAGTACGTGTTCCACTTATCATCCCTGCCGCTACATCTCTTCCGATTTCATCGGTTCCTAACCAATGCCAATGACGTTTTGACTTTACTCGTTGGGCATCGAAGGGGCCCTTAAACTGTGTATTACTATAATCAATAGTGTAAGCCGAATAAGTTATTGGAGCCCAGATGACCGATTCATAATCTGCCTCTTTCCAGTCGATAGAAAAAAATTGGGCATCCCATCTATCCCAACCCAAACTCACCAAATAATCTTTACAGACGGGGTAATAAGTTTGCCCATCTAGCTGACAGTAAATGGGTTTTTCATTGGCCAAAAAATCAGAAAATAAAGCCACAAAAAGTAGGATTAACAAAAGCCGAACAGACCAAACGGCAGCTTTGCTTTTATAAAAATTTTTACGCACCCCAGACCAATAACTCTGCTCCTCTGAAGCAGGTTCTACGATCTGATTTTTTTTGCGTTTAAAAAACATTTTAAAATTTCAATTTAGTTTCGAGCATTTAAGGTCACCCGTGGATCAGCGGCTGCATAAAGTAGATCGCCAATCAAATTGCCAATGAGTGTCAGTACCGCCGCTAGCATCAAGACCGTATAAACAACCGGCCAGTCTCGCGACCGAATAGCCTCCACCGTTTCTCGACCCATCCCCGGAATATTGAAGAGCACTTCAATCACAACCGCCCCAGCGATCAAACTGGGCAAGACCATCGCAATCATTGTAATCAGAGGGAAAAGAGAATTTCGAAAAACATGCTTCCAGACAATCTTATCCTTCGGCAGACCTTTGGCCTTAGCCGTACGGATATAATCTTGTCGAATAACCGCTAAAGCCCCTCGTCTCATTTGTCTGGAAATAAATGCAAAAGAGGCATAAGTCATACAAAAAATCGGAAGAATCAAATGCGTACTACTTTCCCAAAACCGATCCCAAAAAGGAGCCTTTGAAGACAAATCTCCTAAACCCACACCAGGAAAAAGATCCATAAACCAGCCGTATTCTTTGGTCGTAAAAAAAACAATCAACAAGGTAGCGATCCAAAAAGAAGGCAAAGAAAAAAGAACAAAAAGAGTGACAGTAGAAATCTTATCAAACCAAGAATTGGGATTGATCGCAGTGTAAATACCTATTGGAATAGAGATGGAAAAGGCTAGAAAAAAAGCAGGGAGACTCATCATCAAGGTCCAAAACAAACTTGGTTTTATTCGTTCGAATACCGGTTGACTATTTCTACAGGAGGTTCCAAAATCTCCGCGTATAAATCTAGAAAACCAATGGTGGTATTGATTTCCTAATCCATGCCAATAAAAGCGGGGAATTTTCAATTGGTTTGGAGTGGCTTCGCCTTGTACTCTTTGATAAGCAGTAGCGACCATAGCCGCCGGGCTTGCCAGATAAACATTCAATAAACTATCTGCCTCTATCGTCTTTTGTATCTGACCAATCAAAGCATTGATCCCGTCCTTTTGATAAGCGATTTTAAGTTGATTTAGATCTCGCAATAAAACAATTTGCGCATCTCTTGATTGATCTTTGGGTAGCGCGAAAAGAGCAGACTCCAATGCTTGGACATTGGCATAATACGCACTAATCTGTGGCCAGTTTCCATATTGGGCAATCAACTTATGAAGGCTTTCTCTTTCGAAACGATCGAGTATTCGATACAGCGTATCTGGGTATGCTGCGGAAGTAAAAGAAAAGTAAAAATAAGGTTGATCTAATCCCTTTATTCGAGCTTCGTTGGCATAGGTTCTTCTATAAGCATCTCGGTCTGTAGAAGAGCCCAAATTCATTTCGGACATTCCATCAAAACCACATTCTACCGGATCTCCTGGTGTCATTCTACTAAGACCAAAGGCCACCATAGAAATCACCAACAGGGTAGGAATAAAGACAAGAAGACGTGTTCCGAAATAACGGAGCATAAATTAGTAATGAAAGTAGTGTTGAAAATAGCCAGGTTTTAAAGAAGTCGCAAAAGCATCTTTAAATTTCTTATGGATCACAATTCTTTCCGTTGGTCTGTTGACAAATAGAATAGGTTGTTCTTCACAAATCACCTCTTCTAACTGATGGTAAAGCTTCGTTCTTTCGCTTACATTCATATTCTCTCTGATATTCATGATCAAAGCATCCGTCTCCGCATTTCCAAAAGAAAAATAATTGCTTCGACTTTCAGAATGCCAATGCTGATAGGGGTCATAATAATTGGGCTCCATGCTGTGGGCACTAGAATATAATTCAAAATCTTTGGTGCGAAAAGCTTGGCGGAGGATATTGAATTCTTTGACCACGACCTCAATATTAATCCCCGCTTTCTTACAGGCTTCTTTAAAAAAGAGGGCGATACTATTGCTCACATTATTTCCGGGAGTAATGGAATATTCAAAATCTAGTTCTACCTTTTTGCCATCAACTACTTTATCTCTGATTCCGTTTCCATCCGTATCCTTCCAATTGTTTTCATCCAAAAGCGCAATTGCTTTATTGATATCAAAGGAAGTGGCTTTAATGTCTTTATTCCCATATTCATAGGAGCCCCAAGGCCCTGCCACTTTTTCTGCCCAACCAAGATAGACCTCTTTTATGATTCCATCTACATCCAACAGGTGCGCGAGTGCTTTTCGAACAGTTTTTTCTTTCAGTTTTGGGCTAGCTCCATTCATTCCAATATAGTTGTACAAGTAAGTTGGAGGAGTAAAGAAATTATATTGACTACTTACCATTTCACTTTCCTTTAACTCCATAAACAGATTGGCAGGTATCGTTCCAACAACATCCAATTTGCCTTCTTTGATCATCGCTACTGCTGCATTTTGATCGGGTACGATTTTAAAAATCAATTCTTCTGGAATAGCGGTAAGCAAAGGATATTTATCTGCTAATTTATTGCCCCACCAATTTTCTTTTTTCTTTAAGCGAAGACTCTGAGTAGGTACCCACTCCTCCAAGGCATAGGCTCCACAATTAGAAATAAAATCTTTGTCTTGGCCATATTTGACATCCATAAAATTGTCTGCAAACTTTTGGAGGCGATCGTCTTTTGCGGCTAGCACTTCGGCCTTCTTAGGATCTGATAATTCGGGTAAAGAAAAATCTTTCAGCAATCCCTCAGGGTCATATACATATTCTGGATAAATCCATGCTCCCGTGGCCGCATAAGCATCTAAATAAGGCTTATCGGTATAAACGGTAAATTTTCGTGGATTTGCATCATCAATTTTTACTTCCCGAATAAAAGACAAGACATCGCGATAAAGAGCGGTAACTCCTGTGACTTTAGGATTATTGATGGCCTTTAGCGTAAAAATATAATCACTCGCTTGAACCGGGCTCCCATTATCCCAAACAGCCTCATCATGAATTTCGTAGGTATAGGTGGAGCCACCTTTCCAAGGACCACTAGTAATTGGAATAGGCTCTGGAACTGCCTTTGCTAAAAAAGGCGTCATTTCTTCACTTTGCGGATCATAATAAACCAAGGTCGGAAAAGTATGTCGATAAACATATCTCGATACAGCACTGGAAGACCGGTAAGGGCTTAATATATCAGGGTTTCCGCGTAAGCGGCTGGTGACCACTACTGGGCCAGTGGCTTTTATTCCTTCATCTGCTGGTTTGGGGTCAGGACGACAAGAATTAAAAACCAATACAGCCATGAATACACATAAAATCCAAGCTAGGGAGGTGATTCTCTTCGACATGTTCTAATGTTTTAGTAGGTTATTAGTACAATTTTAAAACGTTATTTTTTATTTAATTTTTTCAAGACAAATTGCTCTGGAAAGTAGCCGGGCCAGCGTTGGGAAGGCTTTGCATCAAAACGGCGATGAATCGCAATATTACTTTTGGGAACAGCTATAAAAAGTACCGGTTGATCTTTATATATCAAGGCTTGTAGTACTCGATATTTATCATATCGCTCTTCTTGATCAAGACTCCTCCGCAATTCATCAATCAACTGATCTGATGCGGCATTTCCAAAGTTGGAATAATTGCTACTTCTACCATATCCTTTTCCGGCATACCAAGTACCACTCGGATCTACTTCTCCAGGGGCATAAGATCTTCTGGAATAAGTCATTTCAAAAACTCCACTATTCAAGCGATCTGATAATTTGGAAAATTCTAAACTTTGAATTTGTATATCAATGCCCACTTTGCGAGCATTTTCTCTAAACATCAAAGCAATGGATTTACTTTCTTCCTTATTTACACTTCGATCCAAAAGCAAGGTCATTTCTACCAATTGCCCATTTATCTTTTTATCGACAATTCCATTGCCATTGCTATCTAACCAACCTGCTTCTTTTAACAGATGCCTAGCACTATCCAAATGAAAAGTGACCGGACTTAGTTGTTTATTATAATAAGGGCTTTCTGGTGAAAAGGGGCCGATCGTTTTTTTAGCTAATCCATACATGGCCTCTTCAATAATTTTATCTATTGGTAAAATATGGGCCAATGCTCTTCGCACTTTTAATTCCTCTAATTTAGGGTTTTTCCGATTTAAGGCAATAGAAATATAAGAAAGTTGTGGTAGCGAAGACCAACGGTAGTTTTCAGCAAGATAACCATCCTTTTGCAATTCTATAAATTGGCGAGGTGGAATTCCAGACATTACATCCAAATCACCGGCCTTTAATAAACTGATCGCTGCGCTAGGATCGGGTAAGATGGCATAGCGAATACTTTTGGGATTCGCTACAAATTGTTTTCCTTTTTCCTCCTCTCCCCACCAATCTTCTTTTTTTTCCAACTGGATATATTGCCCCACCTCCCACTCTACTACCCGATATGGCCCGCTGCCGCTAATCAAACGGAAATTTTGTGCCCGGTGACTTTCTTGAATGCTTTTTGCTAATTCTTTTAAAGACTCGTTTTTTTTCAGCACTTCTTGTTCCTCCTCCCGCACATCGGTCAATTGCGCAAATTCGAAAGATCGCAATCGTTTTTGGGGATCGTAAAAGTATTCGGGCATCAACTCGATATTACCCAAAATAACCTCTGCCATAAAATATTGTTGGTCGATAAAGACTGTAAATTTTCGGGGATTATTCGCATCTATTTTTACGTCCTTAAAAAAACCAAGATAGGATCGAAAAGAACTTCGCAAATGTGGATTGAATATATTTTTAAAGGTAAAGACATAATCGCTTGCCAAGACTGGTGTTCCATTTCCCCAACGGGCATTTCCTCGGATTTCATAAGTATAGGCAACACCTCCTTGAAAAGGCCCTGTGGTCAAGACCTCTTTCTCCGGTGGCCCTACGGCCAACACTGGAGATAATTGCAGACTTTCCGAATCAAACTCCATCAAAGGTTGGAAGAGCTGTTTGACCAATTGGCCGGAATAGCCAGTCCTCACCAATAAAGGAATCAAGCCTTCTGGCTCTCCTGCAAGTCTAGCGCGTATCACGTCATCATTCTTTGGCACCTCTGTCTGACAAGAAGCAGCTAATAAGCCTATCAAAATAATCAAGAAACAAAAGATTCGCTGAAGCATATTTTGAATTAAACGATTACTGACAAATTGGGGAACTGTAGGTTAAAGATTTAGTTACCTTTTCCAAGCTAAATCGAAAGATAACAAGAACTTACTTAAGAGTGCAAATTAATATTTCCAATATCTTCTCGACATTCTCCCAACAGTTCCTGTTATTTCTTGTTAAGTAACGAGTAAACGAATCAACTTTAAACTTTTTGAAAAATAGATCCGTCTGACATCCGAAACTCCTGAGGAGATAGGTCAGACGCTATTTTAAATCGTAAAATAACATTCAATGGCAAATATTCTGATTGCAGGAGGAACAGGATTGGTCGGGACCCGACTCAGTCAATTCCTTCTTGATAAAGGACATACAGTCATGCATTTGAGTAGAAAAAGTAATCCTGATGCAAAAATACCGGCCTATCGTTGGGATTTAAAGAAAGGAGAAATTGAAGAGGAAGCGGTCGAAAAAGCAGATTATATCATCAATCTTGCGGGTGCAGGAATTGCTTCTGCGTTATGGACTAAAGCTAGAAAAAAACTCATCATTGATAGTCGGGTAAAAAGTAATGAACTCCTTTTATCCACCTTAACTAAATTGAAGAAAAATCCCAAAGCTTACCTCTCTGCTTCGGCGGTCGGTTATTATGGAAATACGGGAGATGAACTGGCAACAGAAGATAGCAAACCAGGGATTGGTTTCTTGACAGATAGTGTCATGGAGTGGGAAGAATCCATTCAACCATTTATCAAAAAAGGAATTCGGACCGCTATTTTTCGAATTGGAATTGTCTTGTCTACGCGTGGTGGAGCATTCGAAAAAATGTTTCCTTCTTACACTTTATATACAGGTGCTTATTTTGGTAATGGTCAACAATTTTACTCTTGGATACACATCGATGATCTTTGTCGTATGTTCTTAATGGCGATTGATCAATCCGATTTTTCGGGACTCTATAATGCAGTGGGTCCTCAACCGGCACGGCTCAAAACCATTGCGCAAAGCATCGCTGATGCGATGGATAAAAAAGCGCTCATTCTACCCGTTCCAGCTCCATTGCTTAAATTGACGATGGGGGAAATGTCAGAAATGCTCTTATTCAGTACCCGCGTCTCTTCTCAAAAGATAGAAGATGCTGGCTTTGAATTTCAATTTCCGGACTTGGAAGAAGCGATTAGAGATGTCTTAAAAAAGAAGTGTTGATTTTTATGGTAAATAATCGAACATCCATTTTCACGAATGTTCGATTATTTACCCAATTAAAAATCTAATAACCATTTGCGGCTAGGAGAGTCAAAGCTTTTTCAGCTTGGCTTTGTGGCGTAAATAACTGCATTTCACCAAGGTGGACATAAGCAGAATCAGAGCGATCCATCAAATAGTTGTCCACTTGGTTGTCTTCTAAAAGACGCTTTGCTAATTCTACTTTCAAAAATTCAACATCCGCAAAAATTTTCACCCAATTGTCTTTCATAATTTTTGATTTTGGTTAATTAATGTTGAAAAAATTTTAATCCATAAGCTTTTAGTGTCTTTTCAATTCAAACAAAAAAGGCCAATAAATAGTTTCAGCTATTCCACCACAATCCCCCAATTAGGCCATTTCGGCCTGTAGCTCATTCGCAGGTTTTCCATAAACATCCGTCACGAAGACACCATTCATAAACGCTTCGGGATCAATTCGACTTTGAAAAACGACTCCTTTCCATTGATTAGTCAGCAACATTCTGGCGCTTTCGGCCAAAGGACTTGCAGTAGTGGTCTGAATCGCCCGCAATTTCTTTCTCCCTACCATCATCGGTTTGATACTATAGGAAGCTTGCAGGCCACGTAAAACTCCTTGAGCATCGTAGCCCTGTACACTAGCATATACAATCACCACATCATCCTCAACGGAAGGAATAGAGGATTGCATAATATCTTGCAGACTTTGCACGGTATCTTCCGCCTCCGGAATCGCAGAAACAACATCTGCTACCCAACGATAATGGCCCGGATAACGAAGGGTTTTATAATCTAAGTCTTTTACTTTTCCTTGCAATGCATCTGGTAAATCTGCAGCTCCACCCGAAGTCAAATTGTCTTCATAAGTAACTCCGTCAATCACCAAGGTTTCACACTCCGACAAAGCAGGAACTGTTCTCGTTTTATAATCTCGCACCACGATAGCATCTTTTAGATATTCTGTAGCTACTCCTACTGGACTCCAAGTAAAACCATAAAAATGAGGCGCTTCTGCATGTTGGGTCAATGCGCCTACTCTCATCTTAATCCGTTCTACTTTTTCTACTCCATAATCTTTGCAGAAATTTTTATACAGTCTATTGGCCAGTACATTGATAAAACCGGGTGCCAGTCCAGTTTGTAGTACAAAACCTTTTTCGGCTCCTTCCGCAATAGCAATTACTTCATTCGTTTCTTTTACATATTCTGTAAGGTTGGCATAATGCATTTTGTGCTTTCGAGCCATCCGAGCCATACGCGGTGCTTG
>CAYQRA010000219.1:0-9189 GCA_964419315.1 uncultured Saprospiraceae bacterium
AAATGAGCTTCGTCTTGATTGCCAAGCACTTATCAATAATTTCATCATGACTTTTCAAACAACTTCTTTCTTAAAAGATAGATAATGAAACCAAATGATTAGGAAAGGAAAAGTAGATGCTCCACTCTTACTTCGAGCGCGCATTTATAGAAAGGATTTAAATTATCTTTTTTTATAAAAGCCATAGCCCAATGCCAGCAGACCGAGCAAGCCAAAGGCTAGCATCCATCCATACGATAAACCAGAACGGATCGCTAAAGGAGAGGGATCTCCCACCAACACAAAGCCCGACCAAAAAGCAGGATGACTTTCAAGACTAGAAGCTGTTTTTAAAAAGCTTCGCTTCGCTTCTGTCAAAGCTTTATTCTTCGATAAACCTTTATCGATATTATCATAAAACAAGCGCATGATTTTGGCCGTTTGTTGATCAGGCACTTGCCACAAACTCATCAGCGTACTTTTGGCGCCAGCATAAAAAAAAGCTCGAGCCAGACTCAAAGGACCTTCTCCATTTATATGGGTACCGACCCCCGTATTGCAAGCACTTAGCACCACCAATTCCGATGGAATATTCATCGCCTGTAGCTCGCGAAGAAAAAGTTCATTTTCCTTTTCGCCATAGAAAACCAAATGAGATAAAAAAGAGGAGTTGGTATCCAATTGTCCATGCATCCCCAAATGTAATAAATCATAGGTTCCCGCATTGGCTATAAAGTGTTCTTTGGTAGCGGCTTTTTCCGTCCAGGCGAATCCACCAAAACGATCGGCCAAATCTTTTAGGTTGGCACGTGCCTCTGGAATATCAATTAGTCCTGAGCGCAAGGCCAAAGATTGAGCTGTAGCAATATCAATAGTATCTTTGGCCAATTTATTTTCACTCCAAGTATAAGAGGGGGCATAGCCTCCAAAAGATCGAATATCCTTTTTGGTGCTCCCCTCTCCCATTTTCAAAGACGATACGGTATACGCATAAGAGATATTAAAATCTTCCAACAGAAAATGATCTTGCCCGGGCAGCGTCAATACTTCAAAGGGTATCCCATGTAAAAGATCATCTGCCAAAATGATGAGATTATTTATGGCTGGCGACAAATCCAAAACGGGATTTAATAATAACTGACTTAGTGTATCGGCATGTTGTTGGAATAAAGCAAGGCTTTTTTGTGGGGCCGCCAAGACTGCTTCCCAGTTCGACAGCCCTTCATGCATGCCTTGATAATTTTGTACCAAGCTTCCATTCCTTTTAAGTAAGTCCACTGAAAATTCCTCCTGTTCTATTCTGAACGCTAAAATATATTCCTCTCCAACATGATAAGCTAATAATGCCGTACTGTCCTCTAAATTAGATTGTAAATCTTCCAGAGACCTTTCGGGGGTTTTAAGGTGCTCAAAAGTCATTGCATGCTCCTGTAAAAATTGTTCCCATTCCGTATGTAACTCAAACACTTTCTTTTGAATATTTGCTAGCTCTTGGCTATCCTCATTGCTTTCCTCTTCTAGCAATTCCGTTTCGGCATCAGCGATTTGCTGCTGCAGTTCTGCTCTTTTTTTCTTGGCCTCCGAATCTAATTTTTTATATCGTTCTACCTCTTGGATATTTTCTCTCAACAGGGTGGCTTTAGATCGCTCCAAAAAAGAAAATAATAGGTTTCTATTTTCTATAGACGCATCCGCTTCATACAGCATTGCCGCACAAACAAGCGCTTCTTCATAAGCGTAAAATATATAATCATTGAATTGTTTTTTGGAAGCCCAATTGAATCGAAGTTTACGACGATTTTCAATATCTTGGATACTCTGTTTATAAGTATATACTGCCGCTTGTAAAGCCTCTATTCGTCCTGTTTTTTGATAGCTATTTTTTAAAGCTAAGCTTTTCAATTCTAAAGCCTCCAAGACCCACAGATTATCCGACCAAAAAATTTCTAAATTGGGCGTATCATAATTTGATGTTGGATGGTAACCTGGAATGGCTTTTTGAAATACCACTTGGCAACTACTTAGGGATTCCTCATATTTTCCAGCTTTTTCTTGAGCTTGTGCCAAGAAATAAAAAAGCTTGATCAATTCATAATCTGTCGATCGATTTTGTGATCGAACGATCTCGATGGACTTTTGTATTTTTTCAATGGCCTCCTCAAATCTTCCCAAGCCACTCAGTGCTTGCCCCGCTAGCGAATATCCTTCTGAGCTCAAGGCTTCATAAAACTGCTCATATTTTAAGGTCATGATTTCTGCAGATACCAGTGCTTCCTCAAATCGTCTTAAGCCTAATAAAGATCTAGCGATAAAGCTCTCTATGTCGCCATCATTGTCTCCAAGTAATCGCTGTGCATTTCGAAAAATTTGAATAGACTTTTCCTCATCAATGGCTCTCATCGCCCAGCCTTTAACGTAAAATATTTCGCCAATAAAACTCGAGTCTTTTTGAACCTTTGTATTATAAATTCGTTCCGCTTCATTGATGTAGGCAAAACTCTTCACACTATTAGATTCGGCTCTGATGGCTAACTGAGAAAGGTAAAGGTACACTTGGGGAAGGTAGATCGTATCCTCATAGGGGCGGAGCCCTTCTGCCGTTCGTTCATAAAAACTCAATGCTTTTTCAAAATAGCCATTCACCACATGTAGCCGAGCGGCGTAATTCCAAACGTAAGCTGCTTGAATAGGTAACTCCTCTTTTAAATGTATCGATTCTGACTGAATAAAATCAATAAAATATTGAGCCCTAGCACTGTCGTAGGGTAAGTCTGAAATAAAATAAAAGTTGTCGTAATAATTTTTCCAATCCAGATTACGTCTATTTTCGATAGCCACTTGAAAAACAGAGTCCATAGCATTGATCAATGTTTTTTGATCATTTGGAGCTTGTGCAAAACTAGTACTTGGTATCCCTAGTATCAGTACCAATAAAATCGTAGTATCCAATAGAACTTGAATGGTTTTACTCAGACAGCCCTTAGTCATAGTATTTGTTTTTCGGTTTATCATGGAATAATACTAAGCAAAAAAAACAAAAAACAAAAGCTGAAGACACAGCTTTTGTTTTTTTAAATTAAATTGCTTCTACCTAAGTAGTGTCCGAAATTATTAACGAACGAATTTTTTCGCGAATCGACTTTCACCATTCCATCCAGAAAGAACGTAGACCCCTGATGGAAGATTGGATACATCAATACGATAACCAGCATCTAACTGAGTCGCAGAAACGGATAAGTGGTTTAACACCCGCCCGGAAATATCTAGGAGGCTAATGTTTGTTTTGGCATCCATTAAGTCAATAGTTCCAGTTGTCAATCTTGAAATGGTGATATAATCATCCCCATCAACCATTGATAAGATGTATTGTTCCGCATTAATTTCGGCGGACGATTTTACACGTTGCTCTATACAACTGGTACATTTGGGTCTTATGTTATCATATTGCCCTTGCTCTGGAACAGCGGTAACCGAATTGGTTGCCAATTCATCGGCCAGTGCACCTACCACATCATAAAATTCTATAAGCCCTTCTACAAAAATATCTTCTTCGATATGACATCGAGTATCTACGCTAAAAATTACTTGAGCAGAACATTCATCATACATGTAGACGACTTCTGGATCATTCAATCCGGGCAGATTAATTTCTTCAAAAAGAAAGGTAGCTGTGGGATTCGCCCAAGTAGGGAAAACTGGATGAGAAGATTCATTGGTCGCAAAAGATTGACTTTCCAGTAGTGTTGGATCTGCAAACGCAGTGCGCATGATAACTTTACCAGCAGCTCCTTGGCCATCATTTAGACAAGTCATTTGATAAAATAACCTTTCCTGATCGTCATTACAATAAGGATAATTCAAACTATAGGGTAGATCACAATAGCTGCCATTAAAATACTTACAATTTTCAGAGAGGTCATAACCTTGGTTGTCATACCAAAATGGGACGCCACTTGCACAAACATCTGCTAGAACTGGATGACCTTCAAAAGGCTCGCAATTTTCAATGGGAGGGGTATTCAAAATAGCATTGATTAAGGTCAATCCATTGGGATCATGCGGAGGATTTGTTTTGTCTTTTTTTAATGGCACTCGCTCCTGACCTAAGAGATTGGCATATAAAACCCCATCTTGGAGGCCACGTGAGGTTTTTCCCGATACATCTATATAAAAGTAAATATGGCGAAGCTCTCCCGGAAGTAGGTCTTCAAATACGAGCTTGTATCTTTCCTCCTTTGGTTTGGTTATTTTTTCTTCAATAAGCGCCCATTCATTGTAGATTTTCACCTCAGATACCTGCATATCGACAGTCGGATAGTCAAAATTAACCCTAGCCTTTCTCATGATTTCATTGCCTTGGTTTTTTACAGATAGCACGACGATATTATAGGACTCGGCCGAAAAATTCCAAGACTTAGATAATTTCACCCAATTCCTTTCCATATCTATACTAGGAGTTAGCGCTGGATCTACAGCTATCCCTTCGTTATATTGCACCGGTTCTATAACATCACTAATAGCTGCTTTACCCCATCTTCCTTTCTTTACTCGATAATAACGAACCTCGTCATTTGTTCCTTGCCAGAGGTTCCATTCGACTTTTCTTCCATATTGTGGGATTCCATTTGGGCTTATGGAAAAGAATAAATCCTGAAGTCCTGGGTCTAGGTTAGGATCACCTGTTCCTAGATCGCTCATTAATACGTTTTTAGAGATCTTTGATTCAACTGTCAATTGGCCAAATAATCCGATCCATAAGGACATAAACACTGCACTGATTATTACTTTTTTCATATACATGATTTTTTGATGGTTCCAAATATAATTAATACTTTTTGCTCTTGCTTTTATTTAACAGAAGCCCTTTGCCCCTTACAAGTCAAAAAAAAGGAAATCGTTAACAGCTAATCGAAAAATAAATGGTAATATTTAAATATTGCTGTTAACTTGCGCTCCTCGCTTTGAAAGTCTCAACTTTTTCAATCAAAATTAGAAGAGTACTTAGTCAAAGTAAAAGGAGTTTAATATCCATTTTTTTACAGCAAAATGACTAAAGAAACAATAGATTCTTCTAAGTTAGGTACCTGCCCTAGTCAAACCTAAACCCGCAATATTCACATGCTAGAATATTATAATCAATCAAAAATCCTAGTGTGTACTGTATTTTAACCCTATGAACGACCAAGCAGCATTCAAAAAACTATATATCTCCTCGGAAGAGTACTGCCTTAAGGTACTCCGCAAATGGACTAGCAATCAAGAAGATGCCAAAGATGCATTTGCGGAAGCTATAGCTATCTATTGGATACGATTCAAACAAGGAAAAATCAAGAATCATGACAACCTAAAGGCATATATCTGTAAGATTGCCCTTAATTTACATCGACAAAAAGTGAAAAATTCGCGGATCAGTGTCCACATTGACGAGCTTTCTGAATACGGTCATATACCAATAGAGTGGCCAGAATATCAGGAATTAGAGACCGAATCCATTCAATTATTTAGAAAAGCTTTCAAAAAATTAGGAATTGATTGCCAACAGATGTTAACGGCTAAGTATGTTTACCATTATAAGTATGAGGATATAGCGGAAGACATGGGTCGAGCTAGTGCCAATAGTATAAAAGTGCAGACCTTTAGATGTGTTCAATATTTAACAAAAATAATCGAAACGATAAAATCACAGCAACACCGTAAATAATTTTCTATCAAAAATGGATATTCCGGATCAAAAACATATTGAATATATTGAGCGATATCTAAATAACGAATTGCCCGATCAAGAAAAAATTACCTTTGAAGCTGACCTTCAATCAAACGAAGTGCTTCGAGAGCAGGTAGAATGGGTCCGCAATTTACCGAATTTCTTATTTTCGATGGAGAAAGAAAGGCTTTCCGAACAAGTCCAAACTTGGATGGAAGATAAAACACCAACGGAAGCGGATCAAGCTCCTATTCAAAAAACAAAGCCAGCGCAAAGTCATTCTTTTGCTCGAACCCTTAAAATCGTGGCCTCCCTAGCCGCAGCTGTGTTACTGGTATTCCTAGCTTGGCATTTCCTCCAACCAAAGCCAACACCTGCTCAACAAGTCGATCAATATATCGCACTGCATCATGCCGATCCCCTTATTCTCCGAGGCAATCAAAGCAAAGAATGGCAAAGTGCCATCCAATTCTATAAAGCGCAAGATTTTGAAAATATGATCGGCTCTATGAAACCGCTAGTGAGTGATCCAAAGGTTTCTTTGGAACAGTTGTTTTATAACGGATTAGCTCATCTCTATACGAGCCCACCAGCATTGGACTCTACCCTTTATTACTTTTCTTTAACTAGCCAACGGGATGATCTGGCCTATAAGGAGGAGATCGACTGGTATTCCAGTTTAGTTTATATCAAACAAGGAGAATTAGAGCGGGCCCGTGTACTACTAAACACCCTACAGTCCAGTGATTCAAAGTACAAAGACCAAGCAAAAAATTTAATTCAGCAATTGCCAGAATAAGCTAAAACCGGAAGATAAAAAATAGCATCAAGCAGAACATTCCTAAATTCCTCTCTTGGAGTGAAGAAGAATTGTAAATAAAATAGCCCTATGAAAATCGCAATTATCGGAACTGGAAATATTGGAAGTACATTGGCCACTCATTGGGCCCAAAAAGGCCATCACCTTCACCTAGGACTTAGAGATTTAGAAAATTTTAGGGGCACTCAATTATTACAATTGCCCAATACTACAAGTCATAGTATTCCTCAAGCGGCTCAATTAGCAGAAGTTATTTTGGTAGCGACCCCGGCACAAATTGCTGTGGATTTGGCCAAATCATTTGGAGATCTGGAAGGAAAAATAATCATAGACGCCACCAATGCCATTCAACTCAAACCAGATCCCTACCCTACTGCTTTTCATGCTTTTTTGGATTTGACCAATGCCGAGGTGATTAAATGTTTTAATTCTACGGGCTTTGAAAATATGAAAAATCCCAAAATCGGAGATACGGTTTTGGATATGTTTATGGCTGGCGATAGTCCACGTGGAAAAGCAGTCAGCGAACAATTGGCCTTGGAATGTGGATTTGAAAATTGCTATGATTTTGGCGGAAACGATAAAGTGGAACTCCTAGAAAAATTTGCCTTGTCTTGGATCAACTTGGCTATCTTTCAGGGAATGGGAAGAAATATTGGGTTTAAATTGGTAAGTCGTTGAGTGGATTTGGCAAAAAAAACATGCAGCATTATATCAAATATATACTACTGCATGTCTCTTTTAGTAGCTGGATATTCTAATCATATTCAATCAAAAAATAAAGTTCATTTCTCAGATTGATATCATTCCATTGACCAGCACTCCCAAGCGAGCCAGTAGCGATTGGCCATTGGGTAATTCCTAAACCCAATCCATCTTGATCATCAAAATTATCTGGTTCATTGCCCCATTTTGAGAAAAGATCATCGATGGCCATACCCGACGCATCGCCTTCCCAAAATTGAACTCCGGCACCATCATTATCGCCATCCCAGTACCAACTACCTTCTGTATCTGAGTCGTTTGCGCCCAACCAAATATAGGAGGCTTCTCCTCCATCACTTGCAATAGTATTACTAGGGTCAATATTTGTCTTCGTGCTAATTTCGTTAAACAGTGCAGCATTTTCATCACTGTTATTGATCTCCGCTAGATATCCACCACGCTCTACTGCACAAGCAGCCGCAAAGGTCCAATTTCGATTGAGTTTGATTAACTCATAATCTTTCCCATCAGAAACAAAAGCGTGAATATTATCTGCGCTCGCGCATTCTGCAAGTACCGTAACCGTATAATCCGTGGTGCTACCATCTTCGGCAGTCACGGTATACGTTACTGGAGCCGTAAAATCTTGAGCTACATCGGAAGCAGGACTAATCGTGGCTTTTTCAGAAATGGAAATAGTTGGAACGAGCGTACTTAGGTTTTCACTCTTTAATAAATTGAGTCGAACCGTTTTGGCATCTGCATTAATAATCCCTTTTAGATCAGAGATTTTAAAACTATTCATTTCTTTCGAGCTGCTTAGCACCTTGGGTTTAGGATCATCTTCCGTTTTTCCGCAGGAAAGAAAAAGGGTAATTAGTAAAGTAAAAAGAAAAGCATTTTTCATAATTCTTAAGTTTTAGTAATTAAACTGAAATAATGCTAACTTTTAATTGCAATTTTTACACCTGTAAAACGGGAGGGAAAAGGAATTAGCTGCGTAAGTTTAAAATAAAATACCTCTTATTTCTCTTTTACAAAACTCCTTGATTGGGTACTGCAAAACAGCTCTTACCCTCTCCTTGAAATGGAGGAAGCACTCGCTCCAATTGCCCACAGGCCATTTGGCAAGCAGTAACCTCACAAAAAACGGATATTATCTAATTTTTTTCACGAGATTTTCACTAAAAATTCTAGCAAAGGACCATGAATATCATAAAATTCAATAGTTGCTGATTGATATTGGCCGACCCGAATAGTGAATTTCGTTTCTTGATTAAAGGGATTTGGATAAGCTGGACTTACCCTTTATTAATAGCCCTTGAGTGGATTTGTTTTTTCAAGACAGAAGGTCCTCATCCAAAGGTCTTTTTTCAATTTCTTTGAGCTCTAAAGATTCCATATCATTCAAAAGATCTTGCTCTTTTTGGAGGCGCTCTTTCAGTTCTCTTTTCCGTTTTAGTTTTTCAATTTCTTGTTCCAACTCCTCCTCTTCCCAATTGGGATTAACCCCAAGTATATCCAAATTTTCTGTTCCAAAGGTACTGAGGTAATGAGAGGCTAGCCCAATGCCCCAGCTGAATCCTACCAAAATGACTGGTATCATTTCGCCATCGGCTGCCAGTTGCATAATCGCATATAACATGCCCATTACACAAACATAGGCGAATAGATGATTCAGAAATCTTTTCTTTGCTTTTACTTTTCTACTGGCTTCTTTGTAAATGTCTTCGTTTTTCATTCTAATGTATTTCTTACTAATTTCTACATTCTTATGCTCTTATGCAACATAATTAGGAGAGATTATTGATTTTTTTTGTACTGGGTACTAAAGTATTTTGTAGTTACCTAGGAGGTTTCTGTGCATTTATTGTTAAATAATTCACATTCAAAAGGGAATTTACAAGAATAAAGTTCTTTTTTTTACATTTTTTCTTAACTTAATATTAGTCATTAAGTATAAAAACTAACACCTATGATT
>CAYQRA010000219.1:9199-9533 GCA_964419315.1 uncultured Saprospiraceae bacterium
ATAGTAAAGTTAACGTATTCATTGCATATGAATGGGATAGCTCTAAAGAATTTAAGGAGATTGCAGAAAATACTTTAAAGTCTAACCCTAATGTGAAAGTCTTTTTTGACAAGTTAATAGTTGAGGAATCATTTGATATACACGAAAGAATATCAAGCTTTATAGATCAGTGCGATTGTTTAATTACAACTATTGAATCCTTAAATACAATGGAGGTAGTTAGTGAGGTTGTAATGGCAAACGAAAGAGGAAAGTCAATTTATTTATTTCGGAATACCTCCAAAACAAGAAATACTCCCAAAGATTATAAAGGCATATATTTTTTATATGATCG
>CAYQRA010000220.1:0-9501 GCA_964419315.1 uncultured Saprospiraceae bacterium
AGGAAATGCCATTGACGGGAAATGGAAAACTAAATAGAAAAGCCCTTCCGGCACCAGAGATAAAAGCGGGCGATGACTTCTTGTCACCCGTAAACGAAATACAGCAGCAATTAGTAGAAATTTGGGCAGAAGTGCTACAACATGATTCGACGGTAATTGGGATCAATTCCAACTTCTTTGACTTGGGCGGAAATTCATTGAAACTGCTGAGGATGGTCAATAAAGTAAACGAGCAGAGAAATCTAGATATCCCAGTAGTAAAAGTATTTGAGCTTACTACTGTAGAAAACCTAGCAGCGTATATAGAAAATATAAAGGAATCCTACGAACCCGAAGAAGAAGAGGAAGATGCTTTATCAGAGCAGCTTAATGAGGCGATGAGTTTGTTCGATACAGATGATTAAAAATAATGTTGCTGCAACAAGTGCTTGTATAGCAGCCTATTTTGAAAAAGAATTATTATGAGTAAAAATAAAACTTTACAAAGCTCCAAACTAACGGGTTTGGAAGTTGCCATTATTGGGTATTCTGCAAGAATTAATAATTGCGAGAATACAGCACAGTATTGGAAAGAGCTTTTTGATGGAAAGGAAACGTATCAGGTGTTTGATGAAGAGGAACTCGAAGAGTTGGGGGTTCCCGAAGAAGTTTATCAAGACGAGGATTATATCAATGTAAATGGCTACTTAAGAAATAAAGATTGTTTTGATGCTCGGTTCTTTGGCTATTCGCCTGCCGAAGCGAAAGTGATGGATCCCCAAATTCGGATTTTTCACGAAATCGTTTGGGAAGGCTTAGAAATGGCCGGGTATAATACCGAAAAGACAAAAGCCAAAATAGGACTTTACGCAAGTGCTAGTAATAATTGTCTATGGCAAACTTTAATGATCTTGGATAAGGACAATAAAATGGGTGCCTTTGCAACAGGTAATTTTGCAGATAAAGATTACCTCTGTTCCCTGATTGCTTATAAGCTAAACCTAAAAGGCCCTGCTATTTTTTCTCATACGGCCTGTTCTTCTTCTTTGGTGGCTATTCATCAAGCCATAAGAGGTATTCTAGTGGGCGATTGCCAAATGGCTGTGGCAGGAGGCGTTTCCTGTTCTATGTTGAAAACAGGAGGTTACACCTATCAGGAAAATATGATTTATTCTGCGGATGGTCATTGTAAAGCATTTGATTCGGAGGCTAGTGGGATTGTCCCGGGAGAGGGAGGAGGAGTAGTGGTGCTTAAAAAATATAAAGATGCCCTCCGAGATGGAGATACGATACATGCGATTATTAAAGGGACTGCCATCAATAACGATGGACATGATAAGATTGGTTTTTCTGCCCCCAGCATTAGCGGACAAAGAGCCGTTATTCAGAATGCATTGAAAATTGCGAAAGTAGATCCCAATTCAATTTCCTACATCGAAACACATGGAACGGGAACAAAACTTGGAGATCCTGTTGAATTTCAAGCTTTGCATCAGGCTTATAAGCAGGAGCAAAATAGGAATACACCAATCGGTTCTGTTAAAACAAATATCGGTCATCTCGATACCGCCGCTGGTGTTGCTTCTGTGATCAAAGTGGTCTTAATGCTTCGGCATAAAAAAATTGTTCCTAGTTTACATTTTAATAATCCCAATCCTAATATTAATTTTTCAGATTCCCCTTTTTATGTAAACGATAAATTAATCGACTGGAAAAGTGATTATTCCAAATTAAGAGCCGGGATTAGTTCTTTAGGAATTGGTGGAAATAATGTTCATTTAATTATAGAAGAACCAGATGCACTGGTCGAAAAACAAGAGGAGAAAAACGGTACTTACCTTATTAATTTATCTGCACCGACCGATAAAAAAGTAAAGGAGATCAGCCTAAATTTAGCTAAATATCTAGAAGAAAATAAAAACTTAAAACTAGCGGATATCGCTTACACCTTAAATTGTGGACGAGCGGATTTTGACAAAAGGAAATCTATTTCCACTAGTTCTGTTGAAGGACTGATCGCGGACTTGTTAAATAATACAGATCAAAATATTAAAACGAAAGACAATAGTGTTGAAGGCAATAACTGTGTCTTTATGTTTAGTGGCCAAGGTGCTCAATACGTCAATATGGGAAAAGACCTCTACGAAGGAATCCCTTATTTTAAAACCCAGCTAGATACTTGTTTTGAACTCATAGAGCAGCATCATAATATTCCTTTGAGCAAAATTTTGTTTCAAGAGAGCGAAGCGGATACCACGAAAATTAATGAAACCTTATATGCCCAGCTAAGTTTGTTCTCAATCAGCTACTCCTTGGCCAAATTGCTAATAGAATTAGGAGTGAAACCCACTGCATTAATTGGTCATAGCATCGGCGAATATGCTGGGGCTGTTATTTCAGGGATGTTGGAATTGGACAGTGCTATTCAAATCATTGGAAAGCGAGCTACCTTGATGCAAGGAGTTGAACGAGGAAAAATGTATGCCGTTTTTGCCAAAGAAAATACCTTGCAAGAATTCCTTGCGGAAGATATTTCTATTGCTGCCGCCAATTCAGATGACCTAACCGTGGTCTCCGGAAATAGGAATGCCATGGAACACTTTTCAAAAGAATTAGAAACAAGAGAAATTGATTTCCGGGTATTAAAAACATCTCACGCTTTCCATTCTTCTATGATGGATGGCATCCTCGATGAGTACACCTCATTTCTAAAAAAATTCTCTTTCTCTAAAGGAAGAATTCCACTGATCTCCAATCTGTCTGGACAGTTTTTTGAAAAAGCACCTGATGCAAACTATTGGGCGAAGCACCTCCGACAAACGGTTCGCTTTGGCGATGGCATCAAAAGTCTTTTAGAAAAAGGACATCGTAACTTTATCGAAATAGGCCCCGGAAAACAATTGGTAAAGCTTTTGACCAGATTGACCAACAGAGATAAAAACGTCAGTGGCACCAACACAATTAGAACTTTCCAAGAAGAAACAAACGATCAACTTTTCTTGATCAATGCGGCTTCAAAAATTTGGCACCAAGGCAAAACCATTAATTGGAATACCCTTTATGGAAATCAAAATAATCATAGAATTAACTTGCCGGTTTATCCATTTAAAAAAGTCAGATTCCCGCTAACGCTAGACTGGAATGGTTTTGTAGATCGACTTAATGGAACCGCACAGGAACCCACTGCGGCAGATAATTTAACCAAATATCTTTTTAGACCAACTTGGAAGGAACGTACACTTGAGGTGGGCGATGCAAGCTATCTTTCAGAAAGCAAGCAAGTACTTATCTTTTGTGACGAAAATGGATATGCCGATAAAATTATGGCAGAGTATCCAACCGCTACAACCTCTTTTATAAAGGTACTAGCTGGTAGTGCTTATCAAAAAAACAGCCCAGAAAACTATACGATTGATCCTACTGATGGAGAAGGATATTCCACCTTATTCAATGATTTAAAAGACGATCAATTTAACCTTTCTTCAATTATTCACTGCTGGGATTTGAGCGATTTATCCGCTTCCTATGCTGACCTTGACCGAGGCCTGTATCAAGGTTATTTGAGTCTGTCTTTTATTGCAAAAGCATTGTCGGTTAATGATTATGATCAGGCATTAAACCTGTCTGTACTGACTACAAAGTGCGTGAAAATATTAGCAGAGGAAGAAGTGTCGCCACTAAAGGCCATGAGTATCGGTGCTTTAAAAGTGATTTCAGTAGAATATCCCAATGTAAAATGTAAGCTGATTGATGTCGAGAATGCCTTGCCAGTTTTAGAAGAAATATACACCGATGATAATAATATCTTGGTGGCTTATCGTGGAGACAAAAGATATGTACCGACCATTAAAAAGGTAAGAGCAAAAACGCCAACAGAGAGTCCCTTGCGTCAACATGCTTGTTACTTGATTCCGGGTGGACTTGGCGGCATGGGCTTTTCTATTGCTTATGATTTGGCTGCTAAAGAAAAAGCAAAATTAGCTTTGATAACCAGAAGAAGTTTTCCTCCGCGCGAAGCATGGGAGGACTTCCTGTCCGATGCAGAGCAAGAACCAAAAGCAAAAGAAGTGATTCGGAAAATAAAAGAGATGGAAGGTTTTGGTGCAGAAGTGATGCTCCTAAGTGCTGATGTCTCGGATTCGATTCAGATGAAGCGAGTTATTGCTCAGGTTGAAAATAAGTTTGGAAAAATAGATGGTTTGATATGGGCCGCCGGAGTGATCGACTATGATGGTGTTATTCAAAGAAGAACAAAAGATCAACTGGTTCAAAACCTGAAGTCCAAAGTACATGGACTGCTAGTGTTAAAGCAATTGATGAATTTTGAGCAACTTGACTTTGTGGCCTTATTCTCTTCCATTGGGAATGTTTTTTATAAAAAGAAATTTGGACAAGTCGCTTATAATGGAGCTAATGAATTTTTGGATGCCTATGCTCAAAGCTCTTCTATTCCAGGTAAGATCCTGACGATCAATTGGTGTGATTGGAGAGAAGTAGGGATGACGGTCAAAGCCTTGTCAAGTCGGAATAGAGAGGTTACAGAGGCGGAGGTCGATGAGTTAATTGAAGATGGTCTTACGCCTCAAGAAGGCGTGGATGTATTTAGGAGATGCCTAGAAGTTTCAGAATCTAATGTAGTGATTAGTAAAGAAGATTTAGTCCGAAACTTTATCTCTCACAGGGACGATGGAATTGCAGTAGTAGAGAAAAATGAGGATGAAATAGGGGAGGCTATTTTTGAACGACCTGAGTTATCTACTCCTTATCAGGCCCCAGAAAGTGATTTGGAAATAAAACTAGTCAATATCTGCTGTCATCTTTTCGGTATTAATAAAGTAGGGGTCAACGATGACTTTTTAGACCTAGGTGGAGATTCTTTGATCGCTATTCAATTTATTAGCCAGATAAAAGAAGAGCTTGGTGTGAAAATATCTTTGGAAGATTTCTTCTCCAATCCAACGATTGTCGCTTTCGCTGAATTGATCTCCTCTAAAGAAGGAACTTCTGCTTTGTCGACTGATGAGGTTTTGAAAATACTTCCCGCAGAAAAGAGTAGCGACTACCAACTATCATCGGCTCAAAAAAGAATGTATTTCTTATTCGAATTTGACAAATCCTCTGTGGCTTATAATATGCCCAAGATCATCAAGGTGAATGGAAAACTGGAACAAAATAAATTTGCCACCGCTTTTCAACAACTAGTCAAGCGGCACGAAATTTTCCGAACCTCCTTCCACCTTATCAATGGAGAACCCGTACAAAAAATTACAGATCAGGTCGATTTTAAAATAGGCTATGTAAAATCAAACAACAGAAGTGATGAACAAATGATGACCGACTTTATTCGACCTTTTGACTTAACGGAGGAATCTTTGTTGAGGGTAGAATTGGTGGAAAAAGGGGCGGAAGAATATTTGTTTATGATCGATTTACCACACATCATTTCCGATGGTTTATCGCATGGTATTTTGATGCAAGATTTTATGGCACTTTATAATAAAGAAACGCTTCCAGCATTAAAAATACAGTACAAAGATTTTGCAGAATGGCAGCAAAACCCAGATCAAGAAAATGTACTGAAAGCAGATCGAGATTATTGGGTCAACAAATTTGCTGAAATGCCAGAGGTGCTCGAATTACCGACTGATTATAAAAGAGCAGAAATAAAAGAGCATGATGGAAGCTCTTTTGAATTTAAAGTAAATGCCGAACAGACGGCTAAGCTAAAGGAACTTTCTCACCAATTGGGAGCCACCATGTATATGACCGTGTTGGCTGTATACAAAGTGCTGTTGAGTAAATTGGGGAATGTAGAAGATGTGATCGTAGGAACACCCGTTGGTGGACGACAGCTTCCCGAGTTACAAAACATGATCGGAATGTTTGTCAATACCTTGCCATTGAGAAGTTTCCCTAAAGGAACATTGACTTTTAAAGAATATTTGTCCGAACTAAAAATAAGCACTTTGGGTAGCTTTGATCATCAATCTTTTCAGTATGAAGAATTGATTGATGAACTACAGATCAGTCGAGATACTGGGCGAAATCCGCTATTCGATGTCATGTTCGTATTTGAAAATGCCAATGAACCGGAGTTTAAAATCGAAGGCTTAACCTTCGCTCCTTATACCAGCGTTCACAATATTTCAAAATTTGACCTGACGCTATCCGCTGTTGAATTGGATAAAGAATTGTTTTTAAGTTTTGAATATTCAACAGGTCTATTCAAAGCAGAAACGATTAAAAAGTTTGGGGACTATTTTAAGAAGATTGTTTTAGAAGTAGCTGCAAATCCAGAGATAGCGATTAAGGAAATAAATGTGTTGTCAAATAAAGAGGAATCCTATTTGTTAAATGTGCTTGATTATTCGAAGATAGATTATCCGAAGTCAAAGACCGCTGTAGACTTGTTTAGAGAACAAGTAAATCGAACACCTGATAATATTGCACTCACCTTTAAGGGACAGCAAATGAGCTACCGTGAGTTGGATGAAAAGAGTAGCCGTTTGGGCGCATTATTGATTGGTGAAGGAATCGGAGCAAATGATGTCGTAGGCTTATTTGTTGAGCGTTCGATGGAAACGGTAATTGGTATGTTGGGAATACTTAAGGCAGGAGGAGCCTATGTACCGATTGATGTTACCTACCCACAAGAACGGATTGATTATATATTACAAGATAGTGCAACCGAATTGGTGTTGACGAAGCGTAAGTGGAAAATAAAATTGAATTCTGATATCAAGACACTTTATTTTGAAGATTTGGCAAATTCAGAAATAGGAAATTTGGGGGATGCAAAAAGAAATGTTCCCTCAGATCTATGCTACCTCATATACACCTCTGGTACTACTGGACATCCCAAAGGAGTAATGGTAGAACACCGAAATCTGGTGAGCCTTTTTATGCATGAAGAACCCCCGTTTTTGTTTGACTCTACTGATGTATGGACGATGTTCCACAGTCCGAGTTTTGATTTTAGTGTATGGGAAATATATGGGGCCTTATTTCATGGAGGAAGAGTGGTGATTATTCCTCGGATGCTAGCGATGGATACCCCAGAGTATTTAAAGTTATTGAAAAAAGAAAAGGTAACGGTGTTGAATCAGACGCCGAGTGCATTCTATAAGTTAGCGGAATTAGAACGGCTAGAATCAGGAAAAGATTTGGCTTTGAAGTGGGTCATATTTGGTGGAGAGGCATTGAGCCCAAAGAAATTGGAAAACTGGAAAACGAAATATCCAGAAATGAAATTGATTAACAGTTATGGTATAACAGAAACAACAGTGTTTGTAACTTTTAAAGAGATAAAAGAAGAAGAAATAGAGAAGGGGCTTAGTAATATTGGTAAACCGATGCCTACTATGTCGTGCTATATATTAAATGAATCAGGTAAACTATTACCTCAAGGAGTAGCAGGAGAGTTATATGTGGGAGGAACTGGAGTAGCACGTGGTTATCTGAACAAAGAGGAATTAACAGCTTCGCGGTTTATCGAGAATCCATACAACAAAGAGGAGCGTTTATATCGATCAGGGGATTTAGTTCGACTATTAACAAATGGTGAATTGGAGTATTTGGGACGGATAGATAATCAAGTACAGTTGCGTGGCTTTAGAATAGAATTATCGGAGATAGAACATCAAATGAGAGAATATGAAGGGATAAGAGAAGCGGTGGTATTGTTAAAAGAGAAAAATGAAGAACAGTACTTGGTGGGCTATTATGTGTCTGCGAAAGAAGAAAAGATTATTGACTTGCGAACACATCTGGGGACAGCTTTACCAGAATACATGATTCCGACCTATTTTGTACAGATAGAAAATTTACCACTGACCACCAATGGCAAATTAGATCATAAAGCACTTCCAAATGCGGAGATAAAGAAGGAAGAAAACTATGTAGCACCAGCTACCGAAGTTGAAGAGCAATTGGTAGGGATCTGGTCAGAAGTGTTGGAGGTAGAAAAAGAAAAAATAGGAATACACGATAATTTCTTTGAGATCGGAGGTCACTCCCTGAAGGTCATTAAGATGAATAAAATGATCAACGAAGCCTTTGATGCCCAAATTTCTGTCGCGAATATTTTTCGCTTAAATACCATAAAGGCAATGGCTGACTTTATCTTGAATGGCAATCAAAAAATTGATCAGATGGAAAAAGATCTGGATGATAGAGAAGAGTCTTTAAACATGATAAGAGAGCTATAAAGATTTTAGAAAATTAATTCAAAACCCTGCTGCAAAACCTGTGTTAGGTGGTAGTCCCAATTGAAATAAAATGGAATTTGTGATGGATAGTTTTATTCATAGACTTAAGGAACATAATGTTGATATAGATGTCATTGACGATCAGTTAAAACTATACGTACCAGAATCGTTTGATGCTATGGAACTTATTCAAGAAGTTAAGCAACATAAAGAAAAACTGATTGCTTTCATTCAAAAAAATAAGCGTGCTTCAAAGTATAGAGCGATTCCGTCAGCGGAAAAAAAATTATTTTATCCCCTGTCCGCTGCTCAAAAACGTTTGTACTTTCTCTCAGTATTTGATAAAACCTCGCTGGCCTACAATATGCCTTGGGCTTTAAAATTGATTGGCAAGTTGGATAAAAATCGCTTGGAGCGTGCTTTCAAAAAACTGACTGATCGCCATGAGAGTTTACGTACCTCGATCGTTGTGGTTCAAGGGAATGCCGTTCAACAGGTTCCTGGAGATATTGCTTTTAATTTGGAATATGCCGAATTAGGTGCCTCCAGTGTAGAGGATATACTAAGCAAATTTATTAGACCTTTTGACCTTAGTCAAGGTCCTTTATTGAGAGTGAAACTTATAAAGGTCTCTTCTGAAGAGCACTTGCTATTTGTTGATATGCACCACGTTATCACAGATGGCATTTCTCATAGTATTTTGATGAAAGACTTTTTGACCTTTTATGAGGAGGAAGATTTGCCGAAGCTCGGCATACAATATAAAGACTACGCAGAATGGCAGCAGCATTCAGAACAGCAGCAAGCGGTAAAGAAAGAAAAAGAATTCTGGCTACAAGAGTTTGCAGACGAAGTCACTATTTTGGATTTGCCAACAGATTTTGAACGTCCAGCGCACCTCAGTTACACCGGTGATCTGTTCAATTTTGAAGTGCCCAAGCCAATGCTAGTGCAGCTAAAAGCCCTAGCGGCAAAAGAGGGAACAACTTTATTTGTTGTCCTTCTGTCTTTCTTTGTAATATTACTGAATAAATTGACTGGACAGGAAGACATCGTGGTGGGCACGCCAGTTGCAGGACGACAACATCCAGATTTAGAAAACATCATGGGGATGTTTATCAATACTTTGCCGCTACGAACTTTCCCTAAAGGGGATCTAAAGTATTCCGAATTTTTGGCGGTGTTGAAACGGTCGGTCTTGCGTTGCTTTGATAATCAATCCTTTCAATACGAAGATTTGATAGAGGAGTTGCAGGTCGCCCGAAGCAGCAATCGAAACCCTTTATTTGATGTCATGTTTTCTTATGAAAATTTT
>CAYQRA010000221.1:0-9472 GCA_964419315.1 uncultured Saprospiraceae bacterium
ACCTGATCGTCCAACAACACATTGTCGTCGGCGTTCTTGAGTTTTACTTTGTAAAGCACGCTCTCTCTATTTAGTTAAATAATAAACAATTTCTCTGAATGTAAGTACTTTTAAACCTACATTTAGAAGTTTTGACTCCTAAATATAAGTATTCTTTTTTTTAATTGCGTACAGGTTGTTAATTTATTTCAAAAGTTTTTTGAAATAAGTTGAATTGCTTTTTAGAAGGGGAAATAAGAATTTAGAATCAAATATAACATTACTTTTCAAAAATTTTAACAAAAAGTCTACTATCTGTAAAAGATATTAGATTTAATTGTCCGAATTAGGAATTTTCAAAAATTTTTATCGCTCAAATTTTACGATTTCCTTTTTAAAAGAAGATCATGGCATTTTTTCAAAAAAATCTGATGGAATCGAAAATATTTTGGCAACAGACTTTTATAGGTTCTCCCATTTTTTTCGGACATTTAATGGCTAATTTAAACAAATTTTATTGATGCTCAAGGAAGAATTATATATTAGAAGATGTTTTGATTTGGCAAGAATTGGAAGACAGAAGGTTGCTTCTAATCCTATAGTCGGAGCAGTAATTGTATACAAAGAGCTCATTATTGGGGAGGGCTATCATCAATTTTTTGGTGGAGCTCATGCAGAAATAAATGCGATTAATTCCGTCAAAGCATCAGACCAGCAATACCTCAACCAGTCTTGCCTCTATTTGTCATTAGAGCCTTGTAGCCACCATGGAAAAACACCGCCCTGTGTGGATAAGATTATCGAAAAAAAAATTCCGAAGGTAGTCATCGCGTGTCAAGACCCGAATCCCCTAGTAGCTGGCCAAGGGATACAAAGACTTAGGGCAGCTGGAATAGAGGTAAAACTTGGGGTCTTACAAGAGCATGGAAAAGCATTGCTAGGTGGTTTTGATTTTTACCACCAAAAGAAAAGACCGAAAGTAATTTTAAAATTTGCGCAAAGCAAAGACGGTTTTCTCGGCAAAAAGGAGGGCCCCGTTTGGTTAAGCAATAGCTTTTCAAAAAGACTGGTACACAAGTGGCGAAGCGAAGTAGAGGCTATCTTAATTGGAACCAATACTGCTATCATCGACAACCCTAGGTTGGATACTAGATTTAATTTCTCCCCTTCTCCCTTACGAATCATTTTAGATCGAACTGGAAAAATAGACCGAAAGTCTAATATTTTTAATGGTCAAGTTCCAACCTTATTGATCACTGAAAAAAAACGATTTGATCCTTTGCTACCGCAACCGAAGCACTTGAAGCTATTAAACCTAGATTTTGGCCCCTCTTTACTCCCCTCTTTGCTAGACCATCTCTACACCAATAAGCAGCAACATCTTTTGGTGGAAGGTGGAGCCCAATTATTACAATCCTTTATTACTCAAAACCTATGGGATGAGGCTAGAGTTTTTAAAAGTCCCCAAAAGCTTTATGACGGCATTCCAGCTCCAATCTTAGACCAGAATCTTTGTATCCAACACCATCAATTGCTTGAAGATCAGTTATTTGTTTATAAAAACGAGGCTACAGGAAGGCTGGAATAAATATTGCAATAGATTTAGATGTGTCTTGCTGGCGATAGAAAATACTAGGCTACTCGTTAAAAAGGAGTTAATCTTTTATTAAATACGCCCTTCTAGACGATAGTAAACTTGGATTTGTTGTTTAATAGTTATTAATTTGCTTTGTAGGACTTTAGAGAAAGAGCGCAGCACCAAAATGATGTTACCCCCATTTGCATTCTTAAAAGAATGATCGTCTTACTCCGAGGTACAACCTTGACAAACCAGATGTTTAATTAAAATTTAAATAATTGTACCGAGATAAAGATTTATAATGAAGAAAGTTTCTGTTCCAATACTGATATTTCTTTTTGCCTTTTCCGTTTTAGCCTTTACCTCTGAAAGGACTAAACCGGTTAATCCACCGTCCAATTCCGCTACAGAAATCAATTGGCTTAGTTGGGAAAATGCGATGGCTTTGTATAAAACCGAAAAGAAAAAATTTCTAGTCAATATCTATACGGATCATTGCGGCTGGTGCCAACATATGGATCGCACGACCTATAAGCAAGAACATCTTGCCAAATACATCAATGAAAATTATTATGCCATCCGGCTCAATGCGGAGCAAAGAGAGGCCATCGAATTTAATGATAAGGTATACAAATATGTAAAATCTGGAGATTTGGGCTATCACGAGCTAGCGGCCTCCATTACGATGGGGGGACTAGGAACTCCTGCATTGGTTTTTATTGATGAAAAGCTAGAAGTCATTCAGCCCATGTTGGGTTATAAGGATCCAGAAAATTTTGAAGTGATCATCACTTACTTTGGGGAGGATCAATATTTGGCGACTCCTTGGGATGTTTATCAAGCTAATTATCAACCGATGGCAAAGCCTAAGCTTACTTCTGAGGATTAGATTATTATTCTATAAATCGTAAGAAAAAAGGGGATGCGAAAATCGCATCCCCTTTTTTTATAGAAGTTTTTGATCTATTTTAAAACCAACCCGTCTTTTTACGAGAACGTCTACGGGTCGTTTTTATTCCCAAAACACCTAATAAACCACGGGTAAGTTCCCGTGCTACCGTTCGACCAATTTGGCGGGTGGTCGTACTATTAACGACCTTTTCCAAAGTTGATTTTTCTTTTCTAGTAGAGGACCTTCCTTTCTTTTTTTGTTTCTTCAATTTCTCTTGATGTTCTTCCTCGGTAGCTTCTTCTATTTTTCCACTTAGGATTTCATAGGCGCTTTCTCGATCAATTTCTTCATTGTATTTATCAATGATATTGGATTTCCGAATAATCGCATCAATTTCACCTTTTTCGAGGACATCCATCCGCGACTGCGGAGCGCGGAGCATGGTGTGTACCAATGGTGTTGGAATCCCTTTGTCATTCAAGGCCGTCAAAAAGGCTTCTCCAATTCCAAGACTAGTTAGCAATTCGGCCGTATCATAATAATCAGATAGTGGATAGTTTTGCGCAGCTAGTTTAATGGCCTTGCGATCCTTAGCGGTAAAAGCTCTTAAGGAGTGTTGGATTTTCAAACCCAACTGCCCCAATACTTCATCAGGGATATCTGAAGGGTTTTGAGTCACAAAAAACAAACCAACCCCTTTGGATCGAATCAATTTCACAATGGCTTCAATCTGATTTTGTAAAGCTTTAGAAGCTTCCTTGAATACCAAGTGCGCTTCATCGATAAAGATCACCAATTTGGGTTTTACCAAATCTCCTTCCTCTGGAAAAGTGGAATATACCTCCGCTAAAAGTTGCAACATAAAAGTAGAAAACAACTTTGGACGATCCTGAATATCGGTCAAACGAAGAATAGAAACCATTCCCTTGCCGTTTTCATCTAACCTTACTAAATCATCTACATCAAAAGAACGTTCTCCAAAAAACACTTCTGCTCCTTGTTGTTCTAGTTCCACAATCTTTCGCATGATCGTAGAAACGGAAGTCGTAGACAATCGACCATAATCCGCTTCGATTTCTTCTTTTCCTTCTTTCGTTAGATATTGTAAAGTCTTTTTTAAGTCTTTTAGATCCAATAAGGCATATCCTTTGTCGTCACAATATTTGAAAACAACCGCCATAATTCCAGATTGCGTCTCGCTTAAGTCTAGGATTTTGGACAATAAGACAGGGCCAAATTCGGACACCGTCGCCCTAAGTCTAGCCCCTTTTTCTTCTGATAAACTCAAAAATTCAATGGGGCTTTTTCCAGCGATAAAAGGAAAACCTATTTTCTCATGTCGCTCGTCGATTTTAGGGTGCCCCGGACTTTCTGCCGCGATTCCACTCAAGTCTCCTTTGATATCCATCAATAAACTAGGCACTCCGACTTCTGACAATTGCTCTGCGATAATTTGCAAAGTTTTGGTTTTTCCAGAGCCCGTTGCACCAGCAATCAAACCGTGTCGATTGAGTGTTCTCAAAGGCAAACGAACGAAGGTTTCGTTCATCACTTCTCCATCAACCATAGCTCCTCCCAAGATGATTGATTCTCCTTTGAAGGTATAGCCTTCTCGCATTTCCGCAATGAATTTTTCTTTATTCGACATGCTTATTGTATTATTTTATTTGAAAATTGCTAAGTGTTTTGTATTTGTTTGGACTAGTTATCGGCTAAAAATGTCACTAATTAACGCTGGTAATTTAACGGCGATTCCAATTTTTTACTCGTTTTTGATAACGATCAGATTTGGTTGGCCAAAGATCGAGTTCAAAATCTGCTTCTAAGACCTCTTCCCTATCCTTTTCTAATAAGCCACTGAAAAAGTCAAGCCCCGTTATTGCTTCAATTTCATCTACCGTTACTGCATATTCTTCAATTGGCTTGGTAGACAATTCATTGGGCATCAAAAATCCGATGGCTTTTATTTCTGGATTATCCATATCCAAAATGACTTTATAGTATTCATCTGGAACCGAAACTTCATTGCCTCCAATTTTTTCTCGAATATTCCGGGTCAAAACAGGGCCCGTAATCACAATTACTCTTTTAAATTTGTACGCCCAATCTCGAACACATTCTTCCAGTTCTCGCCAAATCCCACCGTTAAAATTGATGATTTGAGGACTCATATTACTCATGTAAAAAGATTCTGACATCGACCTTTCTGAGAAGGCCATATCTCCTGCAGGACACATGTGTCCACGAGAATATCCCGACCCACGGTAATCCCGATCAGAGGCAGAAGCTTTTCTCACTCTTGGATCAGATCTGAAATTATTCGTCCTTTTTACATTGGGAGCTTGGATATTTTCTCGTGTGAGTTCATAGGCGACCCATTCTGGTTGCTCATGCTCTTCGGAATAAGACAAGGCATAAAATTCATGCTTGACAATCTCTCCCGTGGTTGAATTGGGTAAAATAGAGCCAGAAACGGAAGGAATAAAAGGGCCTTTGGGTTCTTCTGGATTTTGGGTAAAGATATCATCGGCTTGTTCAATGGCTTCTTCAAAAGTTCCGCCTTCGCCGCTAAATTGATTAAAAACCCAAAATAGGCCAGCTAAGATAATAGCGAAAAGGCCAATTTTGACCATTCCTCCACTAGAACTTCCTTGGTTGGTGTGATTTCTTTTAAGTTTAGCCATGAGCTAGGTGGTGTGTTTCGCAGTGAAAAAAATTCTTTTTCGGAGCTCAAATTTACTAAAAAAGGTGGAAATTTTAAATATTAGAAAAAGATAAGATTTGAGTAAATTCCAAGCTATGAAGTTGTTGGTTACTCCAGAACAGTGGAATAATCTTACTGAAAGTAAAAGGCAGATCAAAAATACACTTAAGTCGAGGGGCTCGAGCTAGTTAAGCCACTATTAATTCTAAGGCGTATGTCCTAGCAAAAAAGCCGCTTGTATTAGCAAATCAATACAATTTTAGTAGCTTTAGGGACTCAATTTATTGACATGAAGAAAAGACATTTTTTTACGCTGAGTCTACTTTTCCTTTTCGCTGTATCGCAAGCCCAGAATGGTCAACCCATGTCTGCTGGCGCTCGCGGAGCAGGAATGGGAAATGCGGCTATTGGTTTTCAGGATATACATAGCCTTTTTTCTAATCAAGCTGGTTTGGCAGGACTGGAACAAATCTCTTTTACTGCAATTGGCGAAAGCCGATACAGTGATTTTGGAATTCGCTCGGTAGGTGCTGGATTTGCGTATCCCACCAACTCTGGAACTTTTGGTATAGCCCTCCAATATTTTGGAATTGAGGAATACAATGAACAAAAAGTCGGCTTTGCTTACGCTCGTCAACTTTTCGGAAAACTTTCTATTGGTATACAAATGGACTATTTGCATTTGCAAGTGCAAGATTATGGTGATCGAAATCTTTTTACCTTCGAAATTGGAATCCAATCGCAAGTCAGCAAAAATTTGCGCTTAGGGTTTTACACCTATAGCCCTATGCAAGTAGAGATTGTCCCTGGAGAAAACATCCCTACCCTATTTAAGCTTGGAGGTGCTTATCAAGTCTCTTCTAAACTCAACTTAGCTGCGGAAATTGAAAAAGACATTGACTTTCCTTTAGAAGTACATGTTGGATTAGAATACGCATTGATTGATGCCTTGGACTTGCGGATCGGAGCGCAAACAGAACCTTCAGAATTGAGCTTTGGAGTTGGTTATCATTTGAAAGATCAATTGAATATTGATATTGCTGCTAGTTATCATCAATTTTTGGGAATCACTCCGACCTTTAATGCCACTTATCGCTTGGCAAAGAAAAAGAAGAAAACAAAGAAAAATTAAAACCCATGCCCAAATTTCGATTGCTACTCGTAGCGGCTACTCCTTTTGAAATTGCTCCCCTAATCAATCAACTCGCTGAAAATTATAAAACAGAAGAGGATGGTACTTTCTCTAAAGGAAACTTGTCTATTCAAATTCTTGTGACTGGTGTGGGGATGACGCATACCGCTTATTTTTTAGGTCGGGTGATGAAGCCAGATGCATTTAATTTTGCGTTGAATGCGGGAATTGCAGGTGCCTTTAATCGGAATTTAAAAATTGGAGATGTTGTAAATGTAGCAACGGAAAGATTTGGAGATCTTGGCGTAGAGGAAGCCGATGGTACTTTTACAGATATTCATCAAATGGGCTTAATGGATGGGGATACCCCACCTTTTCAATTTGGCATTTTATCGAATCCTGGAGCGGCTGATTTTTCGTTTTTACCAAGTGCACATGGACTCACGGTCAATAAAGTGCATGGCTATGAAAAAAGCATCGAGGCCATCCACCAAAAATATAGTTCCGATATAGAATCCATGGAAGGTGCGGCCTTCTTTCTCGCTTCGCTTTATGCGGGAATTCCTTTTTTGAGTATCCGGTCTATTTCCAATTATGTGGAAAAAAGGAATCGGGAAGCATGGGATTTGCCGAAGGCAATTGAAACATTGAATAAGGTCTTGAGTCAGATTATTGAGAGTATTTCAGAATCGGCTGGAGAGGAACAACGGATTCGGCCTTTTCGATGATCTTACTGGTCTTAGCCTTTTTTAATCAATTCCTTAAGCTCTGAAATTTCTATTTGCAATTGGTCAATTTTATCTTCTAGACCTTGATTATTATCGAGGGTCATTTCATCTACAAAGACGGCATTCGCCAAAGACATTCCAAATATTCCTCCGACCAAAACGATCAGGATAAAATAAAACCGCGAGAATCCAACCATCAGGCGAAAGTGTTCTACGCCTTTTTGTTCCAAGGCAACTTCTATCGCTTCAGGGATTTCATTCCAACCTTCTACCGTAAACATCTGAAAAATATAATAGCTAGAAGTCAAGGGATTTCCAAAATATTTGGGCACCAAATGACCATAAAAATGACAAGTAAAAAGGGAAACGATAAAGTTGAGTAAGATCAAGGCTAGTAAAACAAAAACAGAGGCTTTGACCGCCCGTCTTAGTCCTGCAAAAATCATATCCATCCTTGGGATAAAGCTCAAATAACGGAATATTCTGATCCATCTAAATAAGCGTAGCATTTTAAAGACAGAGGTGTTTGGAAGAAAAGGAATCCCAATGTAAGCAAGGAAAGAAGGGATACTTGCTACTGCAATTATAAAATCAAAAACATTCCAGTTGTCTTTAAAATACGTTTTGGATTTTAGAACATTGATTTTTACCAATGCCTCGGCTACAAATAGCAAGACAAAAAGGTGATCTATCAGATCAAGTATTTGATAAATCTGCGGATGATTTTTTTCTAAAGTCGGGAAGTACAAAAAGAAGATAACGATCGCATTGAGAATGATTGCGATTAGAATATTCTTTTCTTGGAGAAAAAACTGCTTAAACATATGCTGATTAAACGATATTATTAAAACCTAATTAAGAAATCGTTTCCAATTCTACTGCTTGCTTTTGCCATTGAATCACATCATCTAGGTGATAATTTTCTAAACGGTTGTGGTAGAAAAAGAGGACTTTAAAATCTTGGCTGATCAAGTCTTTTGCTTTGTTAAACTTGAGTGGCATTTTCGAATGATATTGTCCCAAGTGTTTTACTCCATCTCGAACCAGTTCTTCTGCTGGCCACCGTAATTCATCACTCAATTTTATTTGCCCTTGCTCTTCCATACCTTGTAAGTGTATCCTCAATTCGTCAACACCAGCTACTACTTTTTCAAAAGGAAAAACAAAATCCTCCGGCGGCAAACGCAAGATACCAAACAAATCTAATTTACCATTTTGCTTACGCAACATATTAAAAACCGCATAGGCAACGATATGACTACTCAAAACAATATTTTCCTTATGAAATCGCTCCACGATCCTTTCTGCTAAAATCTTGGTGTATTCCATTTCTCTTTGCAAATCTGGCTTCACCACTCCATCGCTGATAAAATAATCTTCGATCGCCACTTTATTTCCAGAGCGGTCAAAACTTTGGCCTTCTTTATCTACAAAATTCCCCAAGACATCCATTGGTTTTCCGAAAGACATAATCGTATGGGAACTGTGAGAAAATAATTTCCAAATAAATTTTAAAATTTTTCTTCGACTATAAGATTCATCAGGGCTACCAATATAATTTTCTTTTCCCGTAATCCGCAGGTGATTTTCAATCAAAAACTTGGCTTCCAAAACGAAATGATAACTCACAATTAGTGGGACAATAAAAACCTTATTCCCATCCTTTTTGGCACTCATGGTTCTTTGGGCTTCCACTGCCGTTCCGAGTAATCCCATTTTTAGCTTGGTCTCTAAGCTACCGGAGCGAGAGCGGGTTCCGCCGGGGAAGAACAAAGAGTTGGTTCCACGTTCGATCGCCAATCGAGAATTCATTTTGAGGGCTTCTAGATAAATCGGATTTTTCTTTCGTCGATCTACCCGATAAGCCCCAAGACGGTTCATAAAGTAGGCCGTATACCCTGTATTGTACAAATTCAAACCTGCCCCATAATAAAAGTGCGGCAAGCCAGCAATGATATCCATCGCATAGCCAATCAGGACAGAATCAAGATTAGAATGGTGCGTTGGTACGAGCACCACCGTTCCTTTTTTCATCAAAGAACGGATATCTTCCACCTGTCCTTTGACTTTTAGTCGATCATAAAGACTGTGTTTTCGGCTCCAAATTCGATTGAAATTTCGGTTGGCGGCGGTATTGAGGAGTCGGTTGAAGAAAACGGCTAAAAACCGTCTGGCAAATTGAAAGGTGCCAATATTAAAAGTGCCGACAATTTCTTCGGTGTAGCGCGAAATAATTTCTTTGAGGATTTGCTGATTGGTCGCTTTGGCTTGCTCCTCATCTTTATCTAAAGAGCCCTTTACCAATTTTTTGCGGATGCGTTTCCAGAAACCATTGTCATCTGGTGGATCAACTTTCCAAGGTTCCTCTTTGATACGGATTCTTTCGCGGTAAATAGTTTTGGCGATGATATCGCTGATTTCATCATTGGGTTTGCGCAGCAAACGTTCTAAAATATGC
>CAYQRA010000222.1:0-9447 GCA_964419315.1 uncultured Saprospiraceae bacterium
TGAAGAATGGGTATTCGACAAAAGTAATCCCGCCTATAAAAATTGGAAATCTGATAAAATTTTTACCTTTAATTATTCTTTCTATTGGCAAGAGGATGTTAAGAAAGAGAGTCTACAGCGATTCAAAGAAGTACTTTCCTTCTATGGAGCCCCCAATAAAAAACATAAATTCAAAGAAACTGATGTAGTAAGCTATTATTTAAATTTTCTCCTTGTTCTCAAATACCTTATTGAATCGGGAGCAAAATATCCAGAACAATTAAATCGAATTAACAATTTGGAATCCTTAAAATATTTGGTTTCCCAAAAAGCAAATGTGGAAGGCTTACTTAATTCAACAAGAAACATAGAAACCATTAAATTCCTCGTGGAAGAGTGTAATCAAGATTTGAATACCCCATTCAAAGGAGAATATCCTCTCCTAAACTATACAAATCTCGAGAATGGCCAATCAGATTGGAGTCGCAATAAGCAATATAAACTTATTAAGAATATCCTTGCTTTGGGCTACAAAATAAATCTTGAACAAAAAGATAAGAATGGTCAAAGTGTAAATGAAAGAATCAAAATATTGAAAGACCATCATATTTGGTACAAAGAAAAGTATGGAAAAGAATAAAGTCAGCCGAAAATATTGCGTAGCTTTCAATACTCCACATTCGTTCCGTACGTTGGCTGTCAGAAATCTGGCAAATTCAAAACAGGGAAAGTAATTATCAATCACGCAAGTATAGAAAACTCTCCGAAGAGAGCACGCTATACTCCTTGCTCTAATCTAAAAACGCTTAGTCAATATTTCCTCCAGGTTTTAATTTACTCGGAACCTCCAAAGGAATCTCTCTATCAAAATTTTCATCATTGAGTGCGTTTAAAAAAGCAATAATAGAAGACACTTTATCATCAGGAAGATTCAATTCATTTAGTTTCTCGTCTCTTCTTCCATCGTCAACATTTGGATTTTGACTATCATCATCTACATCATCATAAAAATCCATAACATCTTCTAATGAATTAAGCGTTCCATTGTGCATGTAAGGAGCTGTCAATGCTAAATTTCTGAGTGTTGGCGTACGAAAAGCAAATTCACCATTCCCATCATCTGGTATGTTTAATTTATCATTTTCATTAACCGTTAAGATATGTAACTCAAAATCGGAGAACATTGGTCCGCTATGACAATTAGCGCAACCTACCTCAGAAAAATTTATCATTCCTCGAATTTCTAAAGAAGATAGCGCTCCTTCGTTTCCATTGGCATATTGATCAAATCTACTATTATTTGACACCAGGGTTCTTTCAAAAGCGGCAATCGCTTTGCCTAAATTCTCTTCCGTTATACTGTTCTCTCCAAAGACTTCCTTGAATCTATTTTTGTATTCTGGAATATCCTCTAGTCTAGATAAAATTACTTCTATTATTATTTCTTCAGCGATATTAGTTCCTCTCATTTCTTCTGCCGACAAAATAGGTTGAATCGCCTGTAGCTCTAATGATTGAATCCTATTATCCCAAAACATTGGTGCATTTTCAGGAGTGTTAACTCCTGTCTCTGTTATTCCGTTGTAAGCTGTATTTAGAATCGTTGATGAATTTCGTTTTACCAAGATTCCATTTCTTCGATTTTCTGAAAGCCCTACTCCCCCCACTCCTTGGCTCAAATCCAATTGTTCCGCATATCCATTATCAGGGTGATGACAAGTTACGCAAGCAACATCCTTGTCACCCGACAAAATAGGATCCCAAAATAATAATTTACCAAGCTTTACTTTTTCCGCCGAAGTAGGATTATCAATTGGATGTACAACCAGTTCTGGTAACCCGCCAAACTGGTTTTCAAGGTCAAAATTTATAGGCTCAGGGGCACAAGATGCGAGTGTTATCGCAACGATGACGATAGTCAAAATAATATATTTTTTCATAGGTGTGTTTTTAAAAGGAGTAATTTAAACCAAGTCCAATGGAAGTAGCATTTAGATTAGTTTGTTTGATGGATAAGATGGAGGAAAGTGTTTTCGAAATACGATAATTTAGCCCAAGGCTACCCGTAATACCTAAGTTGGAATCATTCCAATTTGTTCGCTTTCCATCTAGTAAAAAGGAATGAGATTCGGCAGTAAAATCTCCACCTACACTTGCCACTAGTGAAAACCGTCTGCTAAAATTCCAGAAGGCTCCGACTTGAACATCCGTAGAAATCAATCGAGCATTCTGAATTCCAACATCCGTTGCAAAACCAGCACGTACAAAAGGTTGAATCATCTTTTTGGGTTGGAGGAAATAATAAGCTCTCGCTCCTATCAGAAAATCAAAACTAGCATTCGATTCTCCTGCAAATAGAAACTGGTTTTCCACACCAATGCCAAAACGAGGTTTGTCGGTTTGTGCAATTATAGCTTTTGAGGACAGGAGAACCGCGATAAAAATGAAAAGAAATCTGGTTACCATAATTTTATTTTATAGTAAAACCTCTTTGGACAAAGAAAATTCTTGACTTAGATCAAGAATTCAGTTTAGCTCGAATTCTACTCAAAGTTTCGGGTCTTACCCCTAGATAGGATGCAATATATTGAACAGGAATTTCATTTACGAGGTTTGGGAAATCCTCTAAGAAATTTAAATATCGCTGTTTGACGTCTAATTGATTAAAATCAATTTCTTTTAATTCTTTGCTGTGAAAAGCTCTAACCACCCCTCTCAATAGAAACTTGTACATTTTAGAATGTTGATCTGCAAAATCAAATAAATCTTTTCTATCCCATTCAATGACTTCTAATGCTGTAATGGATTCGCAATAGATATGAGAGGGCGTATCTAGAAAAAAATTAGTCAGAGAAGGTAACATAAACCGAGGCCCTTTGATTAAATTTTTAGTAAACTCTTGATTTCCGGAACGAACATAATGCCTAATCACACCACTTTTGAGGAAGTAAGCTTTATTAACGATCCGTTTAGGGCTTGCCAATTTTTTCTTTTTTCCTATTTTTTTAGGTTTGCCTAATGCTAGAAATTCTCTACTCTCTTCTTCGGTGAGTTTAGACAGAAAAACGATCTGATCGACTAATTGTTGATTCATTTTAGTTAATTAACTCAAACACAAAATATCAGTAAATATATATAAAAGTATTTTCTTAAATTGGGTGGTATAAAATAAGAAAGGAATTGGCAATTCGTTTTTGTAATACAACTAGCAAGAAGTTTTCAGTAATAGAAGTTGTTTCAAAATTGCAAATAAGATGTTAAGCTAAAATAAAAATACAACAATACAAATACATAATAAAATACCTACTTTGGGCTGATTAGTTGCAAAAGAGACAATTCAGCATTTAAACAAAGTACTTGATGAGAGTTTGGGCATTCAGGAAGAAATTTTACTCCGTATTCTTTATTTTTCACCTCATGATCACCTTTTTGTATGGTCAAGAAGAAGACTTTCAATCTTGGAATATGATAGCCATTTCCAAAAAAATAAAGACAAAGTATACCTCTTCTCTAACGACCATCTACAGAATCAATAACAACGTTACGTCCTTCAATGACGTCTCTTTTGATTGGAGATTAAATCGTAAAATAAAAAATGGACTCTCTGCACAGATAGTATTTAGAAACTGGGTTTTTATCAAAAAAAAGCCTGTTTATTTCTTCTGGTATGATATTGTATATGTGCATAAAAAACCTAATTATAAATGGGTAAATTTACTCCGCTTACATCATGGTTTAGATTGGGTAGGAAAACGACAAGCCGATTTTCTTAGAATGCGAAATCACTTTTTTTATGACATTGGTACGAAAAATAAAATTACCCCATTCATTGGCTATGACCTATGGTATCGGTTCAATGAGAACAACCGATTTCAATCTATTTGGCTCGAAGCAGGTGCAGAATACCAAATAAAAAAATTTAAGTTTCGTCTTAATTATAGGCGAATTGGATATTTCGATGATGGCCCCGGACTAAGAAGAAATATTATTGTAAGCGGAATATTTTATAAAATCTAAGATTCGCAATAACTGAAATCAAAATACTACTGAACGAAGCCTTGCTGCCTCTAAGAAAAAAACAAAACCAATGCTTAGTTAATATTCAAAACGACCAGAGTAGAAAAAACCAATCATAAAGAAAGAAGCAGACATGCCTAAATACACAAAAAATAAGGTTTCCCTAAGCTATGAAGTTCACGGAACAGGAAAGCCGATAATTCTTCTTCATGGAGCAGTTGTGGACTTTAACTATAATGGTTCTCTGAAAAATCCCGTGTGTGAGTCAACCAAAAATTTAAACGGACTTCCTATTCCTTGATGGATCGTGCAAGGATTATTAGTTGTCGGATTTATCATGGTAGGTTTTATAAAACCATTTTAGTATAAACGCTATTGAAAATCCGATTTCCGAAAATAGAATCGTTCTTTCCAACTTGGCAGATTAAACGATATTTCCAACTCGAAAGTATCTCTTACTGATTGGCAATTTTGACTTGCTGGTATCCATCGATTCCACTCCAATCGCTTAATGATATTTTCACTCAGTCTTTTTTCAAACTCCGCGTTGACCGAATTATTTCGTTTTGCTTTAGGTTCAACTTTAAATCCAATCACCCTTATTTGTCCGTCCTGATCAATTTCCATTTCCGCAATCCGCTGAAACCTAAAACTGGACTTCGAAATATCTTTAATTTTTTGCTGAGTCTCATAATCTAGAAAATCGCTACTAAATCCTTTGTGGCCAGTCGGATAAATCGGATTGGTGCTTCTACATTTAACTAACTCATTATTCTTTAAATCCTCAGCGACCTGCTTAAAGAAAGAAAACACTTTAGACAATCGTTTATTTTTACTTTTCAGCCTACCAACTTTTAGTCTTTCTCTTCCACGAGAAGTATTTAATTTTCGCTGTACTTCTTTATAAGCAAACAAATTATTCCTTTCAAAAAAATAGAAATATTCTTTTACTTCATGCCCTACCCGCCCCCATCCATCGCCATAGGACTCCGAACAAATTCTTTCCATACAAACAATGGAATCATTTCTAAAATAAAAAGATTCTTCGAATTCATGTTTCTCCTCTTCCGCCCTTAAATGGATAGAAATTATTTCAGAATTTTGGTTGGTAAACACCGTAAAACTCACCCGGCCCAAAGAAGCATCATAAAAATATCCTTCAAAGTATTGATAGGAATAATCCAAGTACTTCCGGTTTTCCTCAGTCCAACTCTTAGACCGCAGCGCACTATTTTCCTCGGATACTTTATTTCTATATTTCATGATCTCAAAATGCTTCTGAGAACGTTCCTTTGCAGTTAGTTTATTGGGCGACCAACTAAGGGCGACTGATTTATAATGGGGTAATAAGATTTCGTTTCCATCAAAATAAAAAATCAGGTTTTTATTTTTCATAATCACCTCTTCCATCGATTTGATTTTCCTCTGACCACAGGAATTACAGCAAGCTAGCACCAGTAGAATAAATAGTATCAGCAGGAGGATGTGATTTTTCATTGACCTTTATTTAATTTCTTATTCCTTTAGATAGTAAACCTTATCTTTCAAGTGTTAAGTCTTCTTAATCCCCTCTAAACTATCGCCCATAAGATAACAAAAGCAAAGCAATCAGCCGCCAAAAAGCGATCCATCCTCCTAGTCGCTGCGATTAGTGTTTGCAAGCCACTTTTTCAAACAATCCATGCTTTCTTCCAATTTTTCTTCCTGCACAAAATGTCCAGCTTCGAACGTATGGATCGTCTTGTTTTTCAATTTCCCAGCCCACTTATCCAAATTATTTTCTTTAATAAAATCATCTTTTAGACCCCATAAGACCAACACTGGTTTGTCTGCAATAAGGTCCATTTTTTCCCACTGCTTTTGGTACCAATCAGAAGAACCAATCAAAGATTTGCCTATCTTTAGTAATCCGTATCGACTGTTTTTATTTGGAAAGGGTTTACAATAATGTCGGTGTATTTTTTTACTCAGTAACTTGGCATTATAAAATGCTTTCTTCAATAAAACCTTGGGCGAAAAATTGGTATAGAGGTAAATAAAATTCCCCAATCTACTATGAAGAATCTTATTGATCTTTTGTGCATCTTGATCGTCCTTAGTTTCCCATAACCAAGTATTGAACAGCACTATTCTTTTTATATTTTGAGCTTGTGCGATGGCACAAGAAAGTCCAATTGGCCCTCCAAAATCATGAACCACCATCGTGATGTCTTTCAGTTGTAAAGTATCGATAAGGTGCTGTAGATTTTCACTATGTTGCTCTGGTGTCCCTAAAAAGTCTTTCGGTTTATCAGACAGTCCAAATCCCAAATGGTCTATTGCGATACACCTGTACTTTTTTGATAATTGCTTGATGTAATTTCGATAGACAAAAGACCAAGTTGGAGTGCCATGAACAAACAAAATCACTTCTCCACTACCTTCATCTATATAGTGAATTTTTCCTTCTTTAAGGGGGAGAAAATGAGACTTAAAAGGATACTCTTGTCGGTCTAACCATTTTTCAACTTTTGCTAAGTTTGCCATAATTATTAGGATTAATATTGTTAAATAATTAGCAATGTTTCCATAATAATCGCTTGCTATCGGCTTGGTATTTCGGAGCAATACGCTCCTAGCAAATGCGGATTTCATTACTTCTTCATCACTATAACAAAAGTCGCAAACATTTCAATAATAAGAGTTGGTCTATACCAAGATTAAAGTTTAACACTCCCTAATAATTTGCTAAAATTGGTTGGATTTATTCTCAAATAAGCAGCTAAATCTTTGTGCGGTACTTGATTGAGCAAATGCGGGCTGCGTTTGAGAAAGGTCTTAAAACGGGTTTCGATATTAAAGGCCATGAGTTCGTAATACCTCTGGACAAAACCAAAAAGTATTTGCTCCGTAGCTACTCGAAATAGGGTTTCTATCGGACGATGTTCTTGCAATAAGGCCATGTGCTGCTCGTAAGAAATCTTGAGCACTCGTGTTTTGGTGAGACTTTCCAGGTAATACCTCGAAGGAGTTTGGGTAAAAAAGGAATCGGGTATTCCTGAAAAAGAAGGAGCATAAGTAAAGGCAATGATGTACTCTTTTCCATCATTTAGAAAATAGGATTTCTGGATTCCTTCCAATACAAAATAGAGGTCTCTTTGAGTTTTCCCCTCTTCGGTAATGATGTGTTTTCGTGGAAAGGATTGTTCTGTCCAATGACTGAGGTAAAGCTCTAAAAGTGAGGGATCAATTGAGGGGTTAAAATGTTTTAGGTATTGGTCTATCATCTTCTTAAGCTTAATAGAATTTGGGGTAGCTTGATTCTAAAAAATATTTATTCCTAACTTCAATTACTAGTACTTTCTTCTATAGGTACTTTACTATTTTTGAGTTTAGCTTTCCGCTTCCTTGTCAATCCAATAAAAGTAGTAAGCCAGAAATGACCAATTAAAATATTCAAAGGATCCTGACCGATCACCTTTGATTTTTCCACTCCATTATTCCTTATCAAAGGCTTTAAATTCTACTCGTTTTTGAGTCACACAATTATCCACAAGCAGATCAAAATGGTCAATATTTTCAACTGGTGTACAAAGTCCTCCAAGACAGGTTTTGGCATTCTCCCTTGAACAAAATACGTTTCCATCTGCCATTCGCCAAAGAGAAAGGGTAAAAATATGTTCTTCTTTATTCATCCAAGGAGCTTGTAATTCTATTGAAAGCGACTCCTTATCAAACTTCAACACTTTGCGAATCGAATAAACTTCAGACTCATGAACTCCATAAAAGACAACAGCATCTTTCTCAATTTTAAAACGCCTCACATTTCCATCACACCTATCATGGATAACATATCTTCCAGCTAGTTTTTGTAAGAAAATCCATTCTGCTGGAAAATCGTCCAATTCAACTTCCACCCTCTTAAATTGACTTCTTGTTGCCTTTAAATAATCTTCGGTTATTTTTTGCAAAAATTTATCCGGTTTCCAAGCTTTCATTTTTTTATAAAAAATAGAATTTCGAGTGGTATCAATAAACAATTGATCTTTAGTTAGATCGAGTTGGCGAGGATCTTTTACCTGCAAAGGTGCGTCTTTATTACTTGCTGAATTTGACTTAGGTTTTGACTCCTCCGTCTCGATTAACTGACAAGAGAAAAACAGGAGCAACAGTACAAAAAACATCGTTCTTTCCATTTCCAATATTACTCCCCCAACCATTTATAAAATACTTCCAGCTCCGTTTGATGTGCTCCCAACCATTGTTGTTCCACTTCCCCATTGCTTTGAGTGATATAATAGCAGTAGGTTTTCAGATTTTCAGAATCCATCAATCTTGAAATAAAACCAACATACAAATCCCACCAAATACTTTTCTTTCCTTCTTTTTCATCGACCAATAATTCAAAAATGGATTGGGTGTTTTCATAAAATAAGTCCTGCGTGGATTTGTCTTTATTTTCCTCGGTACTATTTCCAGCACTCAATAGAGAAAGCATCAAACTAGCCGTTGAAAACTCATCAGTTTCTCCTAAAAAATCCAAGGTAATTTCCGTATCATTTCCATCGATTTTTTTCACGCCATCTCCCATTACCTGTTTCAATAGAGAAAGTGCTTCTTCCGATCTCTTGGTATTGGGTTCTATCAATAAAAAGAAATGAAGGGCCAAGAATGATTCTACCTTTCGCCCCGCATTGGCTTTGATAATTCCCAGCAAAAAATGACTCGAACTATGAATTGGATTTAACGATACTCCCTGAATCAAATTAGCTTCCGCATCTTTTTCTTCTTGCTGATTGTATTGGGTCAAGGCCAAGTTATAATACAACAGATAATCTTCTGGAAATTTTTCAATGGCATGCTGATAGATTTTGATGGCTTCTTTAGGTTTGCCCAAATCATCAAGGCAAGAACCTTTAGTCGCAAAGGCTTCCTTTAATAGGGCATCTCCATTCTTGATGACTTGATCCAAGCATTTGATCGCTTTTTTGTATTCCTTTTTTGCAAAATAACTAAAGCCCAATTCATAGTTTACCAAGCTGGATTTTTTATCTATATTTAAGGCTTCTTTATATTTGGCAATAGCCGCCTCATATTTTCCTGCATCATGCAAAACTATTCCCTCTTGCACCATTTGATTGATCTCGCTTTGGGCGAAGACTAAGAAAGGGCTGATAAGAAGGATTAGAATTAAAATATTTTTACTTTTCATTTTTACTTTTTTACACTTTAGAGGAGGTGCGAACATTTTTTTGAGTTCAATTAAGCCTATTTGATCCTAGCTTTTACAAAACCTTCTAAGTCCCTTTTTTCTTGCTCCGTTAAAATTCTCTTGGGTATAATGATCGCTTGAGAGGAGCCAAGGTATAGAAAATAATTTTTGTTCAAATTCAAATTTCATCAGTTTCGTATTAAAGCTTTATTATTTTGTGGTATTATTTAGAACGTTCGTTCACCTGTAAGATATTTTTT
>CAYQRA010000223.1:0-9439 GCA_964419315.1 uncultured Saprospiraceae bacterium
CAATTATTGAGGAATTGGAAATCAATTTCTCTGATAAACTCACCATTATTACCGGAGAAACGGGAGCAGGGAAGTCTATCCTGCTCGGAGCTTTGGGGCTCATTATGGGGAAAAGAGTGGATACAAAGTCTTTATATCAGGCAGAAAAGAAATGTGTCATTGAAGGACATTTTCAAATTGCCAAATATAAACTAAAGCCCTTTTTTGAAAATCATGATATTGACTATGACGAAGAATTGGTCGTACGTAGAGAACTCACCCCTTCTGGAAAATCCCGAGCTTTTGTCAATGACACACCCGTTAAGCTGAATATCCTCCAGCAATTGAGCGGTTCCTTGATTGATTTACACCAACAGTTTGATACCTTAGATATTCACAATGTTTCTTTTCAGTTGCGAATGATTGATGCTTTGGCAGGGAATAATAAAATGTTGATGACTTACGGAAAAGATTTTCGTAATTATCAGACCAATCGAAAAAAGTTGGCCGCACTTAAAGAGCAAAATGATAATGCAGCGCGAGAAATGGAATTTTTAGCCTTCCAACTCAATGAGTTTGGAGAAGCAGAATTGGTTGCTGGAGAGCAAGTCGCATTAGAGGAAAGTTTGCATCGCTTGACAAATGCGGAAGATGTCAAGCGAGTGATGGGCTCTGCGTTTAGTTTATTGAGTGAAGACGAAAGGTCTATTGTCAACCAAATGGAAACGCTTGGACATTCCATCAGCGGCTTGAGTGATGTTCACCCGGATCTGGGGAAATTATCTGAGCGCTTTCAAGGCCTATTGATTGAGCTACAAGATTTATCGTCAGAATTTGAAAAAGTAGCGGAGGCAACAGAATACGATGGTGAAAAAATCCAAGAAGCGCAATCGCGTTTGGATTTGATTTATAAATTGCAAAATAAGCATCAGGTAAAAAACTTGGAAGAGCTACTCCAGTTGCAAGAGAATTTACAAGCGAAGCTAGATGCCTTTGGTGATTTGTCTTCTGAGATTGAAAACTTAGAAGCAAGCATGGCGAATCAGGAAGAGTCGCTGCGGAGCATGGCCGCCAAATTATCTAAACGTCGCTACGGAGTAGTCAAAGGTTTTGAAAGTAAAGTACATGCGATGCTTGCTCAGTTGTCGATGCAACATGCTCAATTGAAAGTGGAGATTTCTCCATTGGAAGTTTTGAATGCTACAGGACTGGATGAAGTCAATTTCCTTTTTGCTCCCAATAAAGGCAGTCAGTTTTTACCGATTAGAAAAGTCGCTTCTGGAGGAGAGATTTCTCGACTGACGCTTTGTACGAAGTCTTTGGTCGCAGATGCGATTCCTCTGCCAACTTTGATCTTTGATGAAATTGATACCGGAGTTTCTGGTGATGTTGCCTTGAAGATGGGGCGGATCTTAAAAGAGTTGGCGAAGCGGCATCAGGTGGTGTCGATTACGCATACGCCACAGATTGCGGTACAAGCTAATTCCCATTATTTTGTGTACAAACGAGTAAGCGAAGATCGTACGTCGACGAGTGTAAAATTATTGACCCAAGACGAGCGAGTTAAGGCCGTTGCGATTATGCTTAGTGGAAGTCCACCTTCTACTTCGGCCATTGAAAATGCAAAAGAATTATTAGCCAGTTAAGAATATTACTTACACAAGAATAAAGTCACAGAACTAAATAAAATAATTATGTCGAACAATGTACTATCTGGAAAACGAGGCGTCATCTTTGGCGCATTAGATGAGAAATCAATAGCCTGGAAAGTGGCGGAAAAATGTGTTGCAGAAGGTGCTCAAATTACTTTGACCAATGCACCAGTTGCCCTGCGTTTTGGAGGCATTCAAGATTTGGCCAAAAAACTCAATGCAGAAGTCATTCCTGCCGATGCGACGAGTATCGAAGATTTGGAAAATCTTTTTACAAAGTCTCAAGAAATTCTTGGCGGCAAATTGGATTTTGTTTTGCATTCCATTGGAATGTCGATCAATGTTCGTAAAAAAAGAGAATACACGGATCTGAAATACGATTGGATGCAAAAGACTTTTGATATCTCTGCGATCTCTTTTCATAAGACGATGCAGACTTTGTGGAAAATGGATGCCATGAATGATTGGGGATCTATTTTGGCCTTGACTTATATTGCGGCCCAACGAACGTTTCCTGATTATAATGAAATGGCGGAATCCAAATCTTTGTTGGAATCCTTTGCTCGTAGTTTTGGTTACCACTATGGTACTCGGAATAATGTAAGAGTCAATACAATTTCTCAATCTCCCACGATGACGACTGCTGGAAGTGGTGTGAAAGGATTTCAAGAATTTTTTGATTATGCCGATAAAATGTCTCCACTAGGGAATGCACCAGCGGATTCTTGCGCAGATTATTGCGTTAGTTTGTTTTCGGATTATACCCGTTGTGTAACCATGCAAAACCTCTATCACGATGGTGGTTTTTCTAATATGGGAATGAATCCAGCAGCGCTAGGACTATAGTTTTTTGTGGTCAATGTTGTCGGAGCCAGAGTAGACTAAATGAGGGGACTATTCGTTCTAGGAGAGGTATCCACAATATTGACCACAATTTTTATAGAAGCAAGTATGAAATTTACCCTACATATTACGGTTTTAGTGAGTCTCCTCGTTTTGTTTTCTTCCTGTTTTGAAATAACCGAAGAGGTTAGTATGAATGAAGATGGTTCGGGGAAGGTAAAGGTGACGATCAATCTATCGGAAAGCCAAAAAAGTTTGGTAAATTATATGAAGATGGACGAAGTAGAAGGAATGCGGGTACCAAGTCGGGCGGAGTTGGATAGAGAACTAGATTTGTTTCGTCGAACACTGCAAGGCATTGAAGGGATGTCCAATGTAATCGTCAAGCGAGATTTTGATCGATTTATATTTTCTTTTAGTGGAGACTTTAGCAATGTGAAGGTTTTGAATCAGTCGATTAATGAATTAGCGGAAGTTTTTAATCGCAGCAATTATCAAACCATTAAGAAAGAGAATTTCCATTATACGGGAAATCAATTTGACCGATATTTTAAATACCCAATCCACGCAGATATTTATGAAGAAGCAAGTCTCACGATGCGCTTTATGATGGATACCGCGCGCTTGATTAGTATTTTCCGTTTCCCAAAACCTATTGAGGAAATCAATAATAAAGATGCCATGCTTTCTCCGAGTAGAAAATCGGTAATGTTGCAAGCAAGTATCGCTGAACTAATCAAGAAGGAAGTCTTACTAGACAATAAGATTTTGTTTTAGCAAGAAAATCCTAATTGTTCTACTCTACCTTCTCACCTTCAACTTTATATTATGATCCGAAAAGCCACTTTAAATCTGTTGATCGTTTTTTTGTTTTTCAGCAGTCCTCTTTTTTCCCAAAATCTATTGCAATATATTCCTGCTGATGCCACGATGGTCGTTGGCCTCAATCCTTCTTCTGTTAATGCTAAGGTCAATGTCAATGCACTAAAGCAATTGGAATTCTGTAAAGAAATGATGATGGATATGGCAAGAGGAATCAATGAGGAACAATCAGGCGTAATGAATGATGCCATTAATAATCCTGCTCAATATGGAATGGACTTCAATGTGGATAGTTATTTCTTTATGAAGTCTAGCGATAAAGGGACTTCTTTTTCCTACCTCTTTAAATTGTCAGACCCCGCGACTTTTTCGGATTTCTTTAAAACAACACTGATGAATGCCGAGAAAGGCATTCGCCTAGAAAGTGAAGGTGGAATGACTACCGCCTATTCACAAGATGGTTCGGTTTCTTGGAATGATCAAGTAGCGATTATGACTTCGATTGATCTCCAACCAATAGAAGAAGAATATAATGAAGACTGGGGGAGTGAAGAATATAGCGGAGAAGTCTATGGCGAAAAGGATGGCCTCGAAAAAGGGATTGAAGAGGAAGAAGTCAATGTGAAAAAAGGAGAAAAAGAAAAGCTTCCAAAGGAAGAATGGAAGTGGGAAGACTTAGATGTTAATGCCGATATCGGAGCAGGAGAAAGTGAAGACGAATTTGCGAAACGGAAATCTAAAGAGTTGGATCAATTTACGAATAGACTTTTTAATCTTTCGAAAGACAGCTCTTTGCTGAATAATACTGACTTTATCAAACACTTGGCCAAACGAAATGACCTTAGTTTTTGGCTGGATTATAAGTTTGTCCAAGAAATGGGTATGACCGACCTCGCCGGAATAGATCCAACAATGACTGCTTTCTTAGAGGCCTATAAAGGCATGTATGGAGATGCTTTCCTTTCGATGAGAATGAATTTTGATCCCGGTGCAATTGATGTCAAAATGGATATGATGATGAGTGAAGAATGGATGACTTATCTGCGGGCCACCATCGATGCGAAGCCCAGTAAAAAATTCAAAAAATACCTCAAGGGAGAGAATCTTCTTGGTTATCTGTTTTTCAACTATAACATGGAAAACGCCATGCGCGAAGGAAAAAATTTGATGGTGCCCATGTTGGAATCTATTCCGATGGCGGGGCCGATGGCAGAAGACTTGCTGGGGATTTTGGATATCGTGATTGATGAAGAAGCGATCTACGAGTTCTTTAAAGGCGATTTTTGTTTGGCTTTTACGGGGATGCGGGAGTTTGAAAATATGGTGACGACTTATGAATACGATGAAGAATTTAACGCCACAGAAAAAGAAGAATTAAAGAAACAAACCTTCCCTGAATTTGTAATGATGATGTCTTATGGCAATGAAGAGAATTTGAAAAAATTCTTTCGGCTAGGAGAAAAAATGGGAGGGATAGAAAAGAAAGGACTGTATTATGAAATCCCTGCAAGTACTAGTTTTGGGATGAATATGTATGCGGCCTATCACAAAGGAATTTTATTTTTTACAAACGATACTGATCTAGTACAATCAAACTTAAGTACGGGCTGGGCGGGGAGCCAAAGAATTGGCAAGACGCATCGGAAAATGATGAAAAAAAATGCGCAAGTGATGTTTTGGGATATTCCCAAATCCATCAATTCTGCTTCTGAACTTGGTATTCCTTTTGGTCTCAACGGTGATCAAATGGTCAATGTGAGTAAACAAAGCTTAGAAAGTGTTTTGGTAACCGCCCCCAAAAAAGTAGGCGAAAGTTTAGAGAGCGAAATCAGCTTTCGTTTTGCCAATAAAGAAATGAATTCCTTGGAACAGTTTTTTAATTTTATCAACGAAATTTACCTCTCAGAATTGGGTGGTCAATCCATGTAGTTTTGACAAAATAGATTCATCATGGAAAGCCTACCGCAGGTAGGCTTTCCATGTGACCATGAAAAAATAGACACATGAAAATAGGCGTGTTAGGAACAGGGCATCTTGGAAAAATTCATCTAAAATGTTTGCAAGCAAGCGATGCTTATGAACTCGTTGGGTTTTACGATTCGGATGAGCAAAGACGAAATAAAGTAGCAGCAGAATTTGACCTGCCGGCTTTTGCGAGTGCCGCAGCATTGATGGAAGCCGTAGACGTCGTAGACATTGTAACCCCCACGATTACCCATTTTCAATTGGCAGAACAAGCCATCGATTTAGGGAAACATGTTTTTATCGAAAAGCCAATCACACATACTCCTGAAGAAGCCAAACTACTTTTAGAAAAAAGCAGAAGAAAAGGCGTAAAGGTACAAGTGGGGCACGTCGAACGATTCAATCCTGCATTTTTGGCTTTGCAAGGAAAACCGATCAAACCAATGTTTCTCGAAGCTCATCGCCTAGCTACTTTTAATCCTAGAGGCACTGATGTGTCGGTTGTTTTAGATTTGATGATCCATGATTTGGATTTGGTTTTGAGTCTGGTCGACTCTCCCGTAAAGTCCGTGAGTGCAAGTGGGGTAGCGGTTTTGAGTGATACCCCCGATATCAGTAATGCAAGGATTGAATTTGAAAATGGCTGTGTTGCCAACCTTACCGCTAGTCGGATGTCGCTAAAGCAGATGCGGAAGCTGCGACTCTTTCAACAAGATGCTTATATCAGTTTAGATTTTTTAGAAAAAAATGCACAGATCGTTCGCCTTTATGACAAGGGTGATCAAGTTGAAAATGTTGATCAAATGATGGAGTTAGAAACGGCACGTGGCACCAAACTGTTGCACATTGATATGCCTTCTATCGAACCCGTTAATGCTATTCAGATGGAACTAGAAAGTTTGGCAGAAAGTATCCGAGAAGATAAACCGCCACGCGTAGGGATTGAAGATGGCTATCGAGCATTAGACGTAGCGTACCGGATTTTAGCAGAAATTGAAAATCGCAGAACTGCTTATGCGACTCAAAGTTGATCTCCTGCTTTGCTCAATAATATTACCCTAGCGGTTTATTTTGGTTTATGAAATTATATAAACGTCTTTTTCTTTTTTTTCTCTGCCTCCATTTTTGCGTTTTGGCGCAAGCTCAAAAATCACCTATCCGCTTTGCAATTGAAGGAGGAACTTTTTTTTCTTTTGCGGGGCTTAATGTCAGCTTGACGCCCATGATAGCCTTGGGCGATCATGAATTTTATCTAGGTCCCAAATGGGTATTGTCGGATACTTATTTGTTGAGTAGAGGGCCCTGGGGAATTGACTTGGGCTATCGTTGGAATATGGTGCAGCGAAATAAAATTCAAGGATTTGCCAATGTAGAATACCAAGCCGCTTTTTTGAGGCCAGCCGGTAATGGCCGAAAGACGGTTGTTCAAGAATTACATGCCGCTTATGGTTTGCAATGGCAATTATCCAATCAATGGAAAATAGGGAATAGCATTGGTCTGGGAGGCGTGCAGGAGACAAGCAAACAGCCAAACGGCACTATTGCTCGCTTGGATGGTTTTAGTTTTTTGTTTAAACTCTTTTTAAATTATCGCTTGATAAAGAAAGACAAATAAGATGGACACAAAAATCTTATGGCTCAGCGCTTTTGCGCTACTCCTGATCTCCTGCTTCGGAAAAGATGCCGAACAAGGTTCTACCCTAACGGGCGCTAGGATTCAAGTGATCGGACATGGCGGAAGTGGTTTTGATTCTATCGATAATTTTTTTCCAGCCAATGCCCGAAAAAGCATTTTACATGGCGTAGACATTCTTGGGGCCGATGGGGTAGAGGTAGATGTGCAAATGACGAAAGATAGTGTTTTGGTACTTTACCATGATGATTTATTGGAGACCCAAACCAATTGTGCAGGGCGTATCGCCGATGCTTTTTGGTCGGAAATCAAAGATTGTAGATTTCGGTCTAATATTGTCTTTAATTATGATGTGAAAGAGACCCTTTGGACTTTAGAATCCTTATTGGCGGATTTTGCTGCGCGGGAGGATTCTCCTTGGATCAATTTGGATGTCGGTGTGCCTTTAGATTTTGATTCTGATTTAGAAGCGGGCAAATATTTTCGTACCTTGGCGCGCCAACTTTCTAGCTTGCTTGGCCAATACCAAGCAAAAAAATGGGTTTATGTAGAGTTGGCTTTATTGGAGGAGTTGCAACACCTACAAAGCTTAGATGTGGATCTAAATTTGGTTTGGTTAGTTGGCAGCATCGATACTGATTTGTTGGCCCTTACCGCCTCGGAGAACTTTTGGGGCATTGTGGTAAAAAATAAAGATATAGATAAAGGTTTGGTAGAGGAAGCGCATCGCTTAGGTTTAGGCGTTATACTCTATAATGTTAAGATTAGACAAGGTACATTGGACGCGGTTGCAAAAGGCCCGGATTTGATAGAAACCGACAATATACCTTTATTACATTCGGTTTTGGAATAAGAGACCAACCGACCGATACTTAATGATACTCTTTAAAAAATAACGTTCTTGGACAAATCCCGTGGTCGACCAAAAATAAGAACAAAAAAGCGACTAAAAGACCTGTGACAAGCTTGCCTAGTTAAGCGTTTGTTCTTCTTTTTGGTTGACTCACACACGGGATTTGTCAGAGAACCAAAAATAGTATGCTCCTTTGTATTTTCCATTTAGTAATGGACAAAAAATAAGTGACGCATTTTAGCAAGGGTATCTAGAAGATCATTGAGATGGGAATTACAATTTTACGAAACCACCTCGATTAATTCTAAAAAAGTTCAACACATGGAAAAGTATTTTTTTACACTAATAATGGGCTTTGGCCTATTGCTCGTCGCTGGATGTGAAGTGATTAATCCACCAGAAGAGATTCCTTCTTATCTATATATCGATAATTTTACGGTCAATTCCTCTCCAAATAAAGGAGGCAATTCTAGTAGTATTACCGAGGCTTTTGTTTTTGTAGACAATGGCTTTGTAGGAGCTTATAGCTTGCCTGCGACTTTCCCCGTTTTAAAAACAGGAACGCAAAGAGTAGATATTTTTACGGGCATTAAAGATAATGGGATTGATGCAACACCGGAGATTTATCCTTTTTATACTTCTGTTACCTTAGAACTTGATTTGGTCGCAACAGAAGTGGATACCATTCGACCGGTTGTAGAATATGTAGACAATGCCCAATTTAGCATTGTGGAAAATTTTGAAAATACCTTACAGGTTTTTAGAGATGACCTTGACGGAAATGATCAAACTTTTGTTGATCTAACCACGGAGGATGTTTTTGATGGAGAAAAATCTGGACTCATTTTATTGAGTGACGAAAATCCAGTTATTCAGGTTGGAACCAATCGGCAGACGGATATGCCTTCGGCCAATCGAGAAGTCTACCTAGAAATGGATTACAAAACAGAAGTTATTTTTGAAGTTGGTATTTTCTATTATAATGATGTTGGAGAACGCTTAGCAGAATTTCAGCATGGCCTAAATCCTACAACGGAATGGACCAAAGTCTACATCAATCTTACGCCGGAATTTAATGCCTTATCGGAATTTATAGATATTGAGGAATATCAAATAGGAGTTCGAGCATTGATGGAAATAGATGATAATGGAAATTATTTGGAAGGAGAACGGAAGATTTTATTGGACAACGTAAAATTTATTTATTTTTAAGCCATTCCTCGTGAACCTGAAAATTGATGCTACCAAGCATTGATAAGGACTAAGAATTAACAGAAAAACAAAACATGACCCGCAGCAGACGAATTGATATGTTTTTCTACCAAATGGCTGATTTTATCATGGCTATGTTGGCTTGGGCTTGTTTTTTTCTTTACCGAAAACGGATTGAAAATGTAGACATTGATTGGGTCGTATTAGAGGACTCTAATTTTTGGCTCGGCATCTTGAGTATCCCTATTGGCTGGGTCTTGCTTTATTCTATCCTCGACCAATACCGCGACATTTATCGACTCTCTCGACTAAGTACCCTGACGAATACTTTTTTCTTGACTTTCCTCGGTGTTTTCTTTCTTTTCTTTGCATTGATCTTGGATGACTTTGTAAGAGATTATACCACCTATTATACTTCCTTTATTACCCTGTTTTTATTGCATTTTTTCTTTACGGCTTTTGCGCGGATGATTATTCTGA
>CAYQRA010000224.1:0-9431 GCA_964419315.1 uncultured Saprospiraceae bacterium
CGCTTAAACATCAATACGGGACAACTAGTACAACTGGCCAAAAATGAAAACCCCGCCGAACCCATCGACGATTGGATGATCGACCATAAAGGAAAATTGAGAGCCGCCTCCAAAGTCGTCAATGGCACCAATACCACCTTGCTTTATCGCGACAATGAGTCAGAAGAATTTAGAGCGGTTTTGACGACTGATTTCAGAGAAAATATTCAGCCTTTATTTTTTGACTTTGACAATAGTAGTGTGGTCTTTGCCAGTTCCAATTTGAACAGAGACAAAAGTGTCATTACAAAATTTGACATGGCTACTGGAAAAGAAATAAGCCCCATCATTTTTGAACATCCAGAAGTAGATGTCACCACTCTAGGGTATTCTAGAAAACGAAAAATCCTAACGACCATTTCGTATAACACCAGTAAAAAGAATTTCAAATTTTTAGATAAAGAAAGAGCCCTCATCCAAAAGCGATTAGAAGAAGAATTACAAGGACATGAAGTTTTTGTAACCAGCTCGAATAAAGAAGAGGATAAGTTTATGATTCGTACTTATAGTGATCGCTCACTCGGTGCTTATTATTTTTACGATCAAAAAACAGATAAGATTGAAAAAATATCAGCCGTCAGTCCATGGATTGATGAAAATGACATGGCCGCCATGCAGCCGATTAAATTTCAATCTAGAGATGGACTAACCATCAATGGCTACCTAACCTTACCCATAGGAAAAAAAGAAAACCTTCCAGTGATTATCAATCCACATGGCGGGCCCTGGCATCGAGATAGTTGGGGCTTCAACCCAGAAGTACAATTGATGGCCAGTCGTGGATATGCGGTATTGCAAATCAACTTTCGAGGCAGTACAGGCTATGGTAAAAATTTCTGGGAAAAGAGTTTTAAACAATGGGGGCGTAAGATGCAAGATGACATTACCGACGGCCTCCAATGGCTCGTGAATGAAAAAATCGCAGATCCCAAACGCACGGCAATCTATGGGGGCAGCTACGGCGGCTATGCGGCGCTGGCAGGAGTAGCCTTCACCCCAGAACTCTACACCTGTGCCGTTAGTTATGTTGGAGTATCGAACCTCTTTACCTTTATGAAAACCATCCCTCCTTACTGGAAACCCTACTTAGAAATGATGTATACCATGGTGGGCAATCCAGAAAAGGATCAAGTGGAAATGGCACAGGCTTCTCCTGCCATGCACGTCGATAAAATAAAAACGCCATTATTTGTTATCCAAGGTGCCAATGACCCAAGGGTCAATATCGATGAATCTGATCAAATTGTACGTTCCTTGCGTGCTCGCAATATTGACGTCCCTTATATGGTCAAATACGACGAAGGACACGGTTTTCACAATGAAGAAAATCGTTTTGAGGTTTATAATACCATGATGGGATTTTTCTCAAAACACTTAAAACCATAGTTGACATCGGTTTTTAGACTCCTTTTCTTTGCTCCGGTCGGCAAAATTGATTGGCCCGTCTATGTAAATGAGATATTTGGCATGGAAATCCTTAATTTAGAGGTGAAGTTCTTGATACCTATCGAAGAAGACTTCGTCTAAAAGAAACTACATTAAAGGAAAATCTTATGGTAATTGATATCATCTGCGTATTGGTCATTTTGTACGGTTTTTATCTTGGCTTCTCCAAGGGAATTATATCCACTGTGTTTACTTTACTTTCTATGACCTTTGGTTTGATGGCAGCTTTTAAGTTTGCCCCTGGTATGACTATGTTTTTGGAACGTACTTTTAACAGCGAGAGTCCTCTGATGTTTTTGGCCGGTTTTCTGGTTTCTCTTTTCGTGATTATGGTCATTTTGCGGATGATTGCGCGCGGTTTAGAAGGTATTCTCAAATCTGCCAATATCAACGTTATCAACCAATTTATAGGTGGTGTGATTTTGTCTGGCATCTTGGTTCTACTCTATAGTTTTTTGCTGTGGTTTGCAGACTCAGGCCATATGCTGGATAAAACAACCAAAGCAGAATCGGTGACTTATATTTATCTTGAACAATTTCCTGGCGAAGTCCGAAAACTTGGCGCCAATATACAACCAATGTTTACTGAATTTTGGGACGAGTCTATGGACATGATGGATCGTCTGGAACGAATGAGTATTGAGCAAACTGAAAAAATAAATATTGAAGACCGATCCAATGAGCTCCCCGCCGAGAATACTCCTAATTGATAATTACGATTCGTTTACTTATAATCTTTACGATTATTTTTTACAACTTGGCACCAGCTGTACGGTCGTACGCAATGATGAGTGGCTCCTTTCTGATTTTTTGACTTTTCCCTTTGATGCTTTGGTGCTTTCTCCTGGCCCCAAAAAACCGCTTGATGCTGGTTTGCTGATGCCATTGATCGAACTATTTCATCAGAAAATCCCTATCCTTGGAATCTGTTTGGGTCATCAAGGAATCGGTGAATTTTTTGGAGCGACTTTAAAAAAGGCGGACTTGCCAATGCATGGCAAAACATCTACTCTTCGTCATTCGGGCCACCCGCTCTTTGCCAACATGCCAGAGCAATTTGAAGTCATGCGCTACCATTCTCTAATCTTAAAAAATTTGGAAAACACCAATTTGGAAATTATCGCCCAAACGCCTGAAGGAGAAATCATGGCGATTGCACATAAAGAACTTGCGATTACTGGTGTACAGTTTCACCCCGAGTCTATCCTGACAGAATACGGTCTACTGATATTATCGAATTGGATAAAAAGTTGGCCTAAGAAATAATTTGATAGAGTTACTTCAGTAGCTCTAATTTTTCCAACAACCATTCTCGCTCCGCAACAGCCCCTAGGAGTTGGATTTTTCCAATAAGCTTATTTATTTTTTTAGCATTTTTATACACCTGAGGAGAATTGACTTGGCGTAAAATATTGATGAAATTATTATTTCTTTGATAAGGGCTCTCGGGTAATTTCTTTTTTGAATTGCGGTGAATATAAACTTTAAAAGCGGTCATTTTAGTTTCCAAAAGATCATCCTGAATTTCAAAAAGCACTTTTAATTCCAGCCGTTTAGAAGCAATTTTATAATAAGTATCTTCACTAGCATCTTTTAGGAGATCCAACACCTTTGGATATTTTTTCAAGGCAAAATAATACTCCGCCATATTTAATTGATAAACGACAGTTGGTACACGCGTACCAATAATTCGGTGTTGGTGTTTTTGCAAAAACTGATGTACCCAATCAAAAGCCTTTGCCTTTAAACCTAGTGCTACCAAGTTTCGAAGGAGTCCCGGAAAGATCCCATTATCATGGTATAAATATCCTGCTTCCAAATGGCTTTGGTATAAATTAAATACTTCTAGAGATTTCTTTTTTCCTTTATTGTATTCCTTCACCATGAAACTTCGATAGATCGCCTGAATAGCTTTGAGCTGTTCGATGGGAATCAATGCTTCTACCCCTTCCAATAATTCTGCGAGTTTATCGAGGGCTTCCACATCCGTTCCTTTACGCAGCAAAGTATAAGCATAATAATACAAGCTTGTTAAGGGATATTGGTGCAAGTATTCCTTCGGCAAGCCCTGAAGCAAATGGTCCAACAAAACCAAACTACTTTCGACTTCCAATGTAACCGAAATTCCTTGAGCTAGCGACCAACAGGCGTATTCCAATTTGGCGATCAAATAAAAAGCATCAATTCCTTTGAGCGTATTGGGCAAATTCAAATCCCCCTTGCGTTGGTTTTTCCAACTAGCTTGCGCAGTAATTTCACTTTCAATACGGTATTGATTGAAGTAATATTCCTTTCCCTTGTGGGCAATGGATCTTTGCTTTTTCTTTACTTGCAAAACAGTTTGCTCAAAAGACTTATCCAGTTCTTTGTCTCGATAAAATTTCAGAAATGTCAATTCTTGCTCTAGCTCATTATCCTTTATTGCGGAATATTCAAATAAGATAAATTGACGAATTGCTTTCAACAAATTGGCCATGAGCTTATCCATTTTATTTGCGGAATAGGAAGTATCGGGAAATACCTGAGCAAATACTTTTTGCTTATCTAGTTGCTCCGCGTTCATCTCTGGATGAGCTTTTTTAATAAGCCCTAGTAGCAGAATAGCCTTTTCCTTTTGTTTGATTTGGATAAAATAAGAAGACCCAAGAAATTTGCTTAGACGCTCTAAGTCTACTTTATCTAGAGTTCCAAGGATTTCTATTAGTTTACTTGAATGCATTAATAATTTTAAAAAAAGATCAGAGAAGAACGAAATAAAAATGTAACAAAAAAATGGGGTATTCTAATCGTTTTTTGTCCTAAAACCTGATAATTCCTCTATTTCTACCCAAAATAGAAAGAATCTGAGGTCAAAACTGCTTTTAACAGCTAATTTCCCAATTCTTGCGGGGGAAGTAATGCCTGCTGAAAGAAGGGGGGATAGCCATAATGATCCGAGGATTCCTTAATTTAGAATATTCTATTCATTGAAATTGTTTTGAACATTTCTCGTATTTGATCAAAGTAAGTTTCTAAAAAACTTAATTATGAGCGTAAATAAAGCCAACCTTACCTTCTTACTCATTTTTGCTTTAATTATTTTTAGTTCTGCCAATAACAAGGCCATTAGTCAATCCAAATGTTATGAAGTTGATCCAAGTAATATTGATGAAACGATCATTTCTATTCTCAATCAATATCCTACTAGAGTTACGATTGGGGAACAAGCCATTTCTGATTTTTTGAATGGTCAATTGTCGCTACGCGGCATCGATAGTAGCTTGCCCGCTCCCGCGCCTTATTCTATCGGCGACCTCACGCAACAGATTAATTTTGCATGGGACGCCGTATTAAATGACGAAGAATTTTATATAAGTTCGGCCTTACATTTAGAAATTGCCAATAACCGCGTTGATATCCCCGTTTCAAGAAACACTACGGCCAACTTCCCTTTCTCGCCGCAAGTAGGACGCGAACTTTGGTTGTATTCTTTTCACACCTCCTTTGGTGGAGAACAAAGCATTCTCTCTATTATTATCATAGATAAAGATGTAAGTTTTACTTGTGATCTAGGCAAAGTACTCGAAAGAGAAACTATTGATACCGAAAAAACGACTCTCCGAGAAATGCTAGCTCCCGCGATAAGTCCTAACCCTATAGAAGACCAAGTAAATATTGAATTTGAATTGCCAGAAGAAGGAATGGTTACGCTTCAATTATATGATCTCACTGGAAGATTGGTAAAAACTCCTATGGCTCAAAATTTACTCCCCAAAGGAAAACACCAATTTAATTTTGACTGGATCGATTTACCCGCAGGAAGTTATTTCTGTCAACTCCATTGGGACGGTCGGAGTTATTCTAAAATGCTGATTAAGGCGAGAGAGTAAAATCATTTATCCATTCGGTATTTCGTGATTTAGAAATCTATCGCAGCGCAAAACAAGGGAAGTCCTCTTGTTTTACTAAACCTCAAATCTCCAAGTAACCCAAATCTCCAAGTAAAAAGGGAATGGTCTATTATAGATCATTCCTTTTGTTTTTTGCACAAGGGCACAAGAAGTTTTTCAAAATACTTTGCCTAATTCTCTTTTTTCTTCGTTGGCAATCTCAGTACCAGTATTTTTCTATCTTTGGTTTTGCATCAAAGATCAATGAAATGAAAAAAAGTCTACTGCCCTTATTTTTCTTTCTTTCTATCCTCAATCTTATTGGTGAATATCTTCACCATACGCCACTGATTTATGCGACCAAACCGCTACTCCTCACCCTACTTGCCCTTTTCTTCTTCTCGGAAAGCAAGGCATTGCCCCTTCCCTTTCGTTGGTACTTATTGGCAGGCTTGATTTTCTCTATTGCAGGAGATACCTTTTTGATGTTTGTAGAAAACAGCAATAATTTCGAACATTTTTTTCTTTTTGGGCTCGGTAGTTTTTTGCTCACCCACCTTTGCTACCTCAAAGGTTTTATCTCCTTATCCAACTCCGGAGCATGGCTTCGCCAAAGGCCCTGGCTTTTATTACTTTTCTTCTTTTATCTAGTTGGCAATTGCATTTTTCTTTGGCCCGATCTTCCAGATGATTTAAAAATTCCAGTCCTTGTATACAGCACTGCGATCATCGCGATGACTGCCGGAGCTTTAAACCTAAAAGGACTTTTACCTAATGCTTCCTTCGCCTTGCTAATGTCAGGTATACTCCTCTTTGTTTGCTCTGATAGCATTATCGCCCTAAATAAATTTAAAAGCAGCCAACTAAGTCTCCCTCTACCACGTTTACTTATCATGATTCCCTACCTCATCGGCCAATATCTTATCGTAATGGGTAGTTTAAAAATCTCTTCATCTAATCCATCGAATGTCTGATCTCTGGAAATACATCAAAAATCTTTTTCAAAGTACCGCTGATAGTTCAGCTTCCAATCCGGCTATTCACGAATTGATTAAAAGAAGTGAAGCAGAGCTTCAAGATTATGAAAAATGGAAGAAGAGTCTGGTCTGTCGTCGCTTACTTGATTGGGTGAATAATCAATACGCCACTTATTTGATCCAGACAAGCGATGTAGATGAAGCCATTGATTTTCTGCGGACTCCCTCCGCCAAGGGGTTTGTCATCTATTTTCGAAAGATGAATTATTCAAAACGGGAGATCCAACATTTTTTTGACCTACTCAAAGAACAGGTAAAAAAAATGGGTTATCGTTCTTATGTTTCTGATACCCGTACCTACAGCAAGGGCAAATGGGTAGAAAACATTCAACGCCATTATCTAAAACCTCGATCGAGTTTTGAACAACAAAGCGACCCTAGCCAAAAAATAAGGCAACAATATGGAAATATCAATATTGAAATTTGTACAAGAGATGAAGAGGTCTGGAATCTAAAATTCAGCGCCACCAGCTATAATGATCGGATGTACAAAAAAGCAGATGACTTTGGAGGTTTGATTTTGGAGTTGATGGAATTATAGTTTTTTACCAACCCAACTTATAAATATGCAGCAAGGAATAATCAATACTCCTTGGACTTCATTCTAATGAGTATTGGATATTCCCACAAGTTTAAACCTCTAAACATTACCGCAACCAATTCCCTCGCTCCCCTTCCAAGTGCCGAAGCACCACCTTTACGCCATACTTCTCTTCCAAGTATTTTTTCATCCTCACCGCAGAATAAACCGAACGATGTTGCCCCCCCGTACAGCCAAAGCTAATCATCAAGGATGCAAAACCTCGTTCCAAATAATTTTGAACCGCTTCGTCTACCACTCGACAAGTGTTGTTGAAAAAATCTTGGATATTACTTTCTGATTCCAAAAAATTAATGACTGGTTGCTCTAGGCCTGTCAAGGTTTTATAGGGTTCATAGCGGCCCGGGTTATGGAGGCATCGGCAATCAAAAACAAAACCACCGCCATTCCCAGATTTATCTTCCGGCATGCCAAATTTATAGGAAAAACTACTGACATAAATCGTCAACGGACTCTCCTTACCAAGTTGAAGATCAATATCAAAACGATCGGTAGCAGCAACGTTTTTTAAGGCTGGCAAAAGGCTCGGAAGAGCTATAGGAAGTTCGATATTATCCAATAACCAGCGCAAATTTTTAAGTGCAAATGGGATGCTACTGAGGAAATGACTCTTGCGTTCATAGAGTCCTCGATAGCCATAAGCTCCGAGTACTTGTAAGGTTCGAATCAATGCAAAAGCATAATAATATTGAGAAAATTCGATTCGATCAATGGCAATCATTTTTTCGACTTCATCGAGATAATCTTCTAATAGCGAAGCTCGTAAATCATGTGGCAAATTGGCTTTAGCCTGAAAAAGCAAGGAAGCCAAATCATATTGTAGTGCTCCTTTTCGGCCACCTTGGTAATCTATAAATAAAGGTGCGCCCTCTCTAATCATAATATTCCGCGACTGAAAATCCCGAAACATAAAATAATGGGTATCTGCTTGTAAAAGATATTCTGCTAAAGTTAGAAAATCCTTTTCCAAAGCTTGTTCGTCGAATGAAACATCCAATAACTTCAAAAAATAATACTTAAAATAATTTAAGTCCCACCGAATAGATTGCTCATCAAATTGCGCCACGGGATAGCATTGACTATAATCCAAATCTGCGCCCCCTTTTATTTGCATCCGAGCCAATTGGGCTACTGACTTTTGATACAAAGCAATCAATTCCTCTGAAAACTTTTCTCCTCCTTTGGGTAGCAAACTAAATAAAGCAACATCGCCAATGTCTTCTTGCAAATAAACCTGATGACTTTTATCCACTGCATAAATCAGCGGAACAGCTATTCCGGCAGCATGAAAATGTCGAGAGAAGCCCAAGAAAGCTTCGTTCTCCCGAGGCTCCGCCCCATAGGTTCCAATGGCAGTATGTCCCACTGCTTGTAGCCGGAAATACTGGCGGTTTGATCCAGAGGGAGGAAGCATTAAAATCTCTTGCGGGGCTTGACCGCACCATTGTTCAAATAACTGAGCAAGGGCTGCTGTAGTTTCTTCTTTGCTTTGCATATCACAAATAAGGTTCTTTGATTTTTTTATTTTGGCGAACAGGGCTTTTAGGATTATGGTTCTCTGACAAATCCCGTGTGTGAGTCAACCAAAAAGAAGAAAAAACGCTTCCTACGGTCGCTTTTTTATTCTTATTTTTGATTGACCACGGGATTTGTCCAAGAACGAGGATTATTTGGCACAAAGCCTAATCCCAAAAATTGAAACCGAACATTTATGCTTATTTCTCGGGAATTGGATTCAGTTCTTTCCACAACAAATCCTTTAAATCGATCAAGCCCTTTTGGGCAACCGCAGAGATAAACACATATGGAATGCCTTCCGGTAATTCTGGCTTTAGCAGCTCCTTCAATTCTTCATCAATCAAATCAGATTTGGTAATGGCCAAGACGATGGGTTTGTCGAGTAGTTCTTCATTGAACATGGCTAGTTCTTTCAGCAATATCTTGTACTCTTTTTTGATATCATCTGTGTCTGCGGGCACCATAAAAAGCAAGACTGCGTTTCGTTCGATGTGTCGGAGAAAACGATGTCCTAGTCCTTTTCCTTCATGTGCTTTCTCAATGATCCCGGGGATATCGGCCATGATAAAAGAGGCATGGTCTCTATGTTTGACAATTCCAAGATTGGGAACGAGGGTCGTAAAAGCATAACTCCCAATTTTGGGTTTGGCTGCGGTAATAACAGACAATAAAGTTGATTTTCCGGCATTGGGAAAACCGACTAAGCCTACATCTGCTAAGACCTTAAGTTCCAATATTTTCCACTCTTCTTTTCCTTCTTCTCCGGGCTGAGCATACCTTGGTGTTTGGTTGGTAGAAGATTTGAAGTGGGCATTGCCCTGACCGCCACGGCCACCAGCTACCAAGATTCTCGTTTCCTGATCATCGCTGATTTCGAATAATACTTTGCCGGTTTCCGCATCCTTGGCAATCGTTCCCAAA
>CAYQRA010000225.1:0-9420 GCA_964419315.1 uncultured Saprospiraceae bacterium
TTTTTTGGCGGCTCCAAAAAATACAAAAGTACTTTTTCCATCTCCCCTGCCCACTCGGGATAATATTTAGCAAAACTCTTCCAACAAGGATAAAGATCAGTGGTGAATTTTTGCTCTCTTTCCATCACCAATTCAAAACCAGTCCGCAAGATAGTTTTCAATACCGATTTAAAGTCTTCCGAGTTTTGCGGAAGCAAAGTAAGGTCAGTCAAGTCTTCTTTGATCCAACGGTAGTTGCGCAGCAAATCAGGTCCTGTACGATAGTCCGGTAAAGCAGGAAGGACACTTTCGCCCCAGATACAAATTGATTGTAATTTTAGGATAGGCGCCAGATAAGGATTGGACAAGTCCCCCTTTTCAGAAATACCAGATTGAACCACTTCAATGGCTTTGACAAACGGATACTTTTTGAGCCATTGGCTCTCTTCGGTATTCTCCCAGCGCAAGCGTTCCCATGCTTTTTGAGAATGGTTTACCAAAGCAAAGGTATCCAAATCTGCTATTCCATCAACGGCTATTCCTGCGGGAACACTGCCTCGGAGATAGATGCTATGCAGGGAATCTCCTACCTTCTTCAGGTAAAATTCTTTCGTTTCTTCTATTAAATCCTGCCAATGGACAGGTACTTTTTTCCAGCTACAGTCATTTTGCAGGTATCCGTTTTCATCAATGGGAAGGTAGCGGCCAATTGCTTGAATCATTATTTGCTTGATCTTTTTAGGAGACTTAAGGGTTTCAGTCATTCAATGTTCATAGATTGGACACTTCATAATCTTTCATCAGCGATTCTATGTTTATGGCATAATGCTTCTACCTTTATAGATATCCTAATGTATGTCTAACTAATCCGAAGTCCATTAGGGGTTTCCTGATTCGATTCTAGGAGCACTACTTTGCCATCTTTTTCTACTGCCCCTAGCACTAATACCTCGGACATAAACTTACCAATTTGTTTGGGGGGAAAATTGACAACAGCGACGATTTGCTTTCCGGGTAAATCCGCTAAGGTATAATAGTCGGTGATTTGTGCACTTGTTTTTTTTATTCCCAATTCAGGACCAAAATCGATAAACAATTGGTAGGCAGGCTTACGCGCTTCGGGGAAAGCCTTGGCTTCGACAATCGTACCCGTGCGAATATCAACTTTATGAAAATCTTGAAAAGAAATTAGTTCATCCATAAGTGCTGGAGGTGTAAAAAAAGATTAATAAGCATAATCGCAATCATGGCCAAAGAAAGCACACGCAACCAAGTTCCATTTTTTTCTCGAAAAGCATCTGATTTTTTTCGGATATTTTCATCCGGTGCGCTAATCTTTCCAATCGCAAATAGGTAGAGATAAATAGCCATAGCTAATAAAGTTATCTCAAAGATAAGTCCAAGTAAATCCACGGTAGATAAATTTAAAGGTCAATTATATCAATAGGGCATTTTGTCCCTATTGGTTTTGCGCAAAAATTATTAAGAAAAATTTAGAAAATGTATTTGAGGTTTGTCCGATACAAAAACATTAGGCTCTCTTATAGATAAGAGGAGACAACAAGATCAAATAAGTCGTTTTTGTGTTGCCGGTTTTTTCAAGATAAATCAAAACTTAAAGCGTTCCTTCTAAAATAAATTTTAAGAATAAAAGACGATCTTTTAGCCTTAGTAAATTATTTAGAATCTACGCTATCTATTTATGGTTTCTTCAAAATTTCCTGTCGTTCGGTTTTTACGAACGTTATTCCAATTAAAATACCGACCATTCATTACCACATAAACACCTGGCGGTAAAGTTTGAACAAAGGCTAAGGCACTTCCTAGATTGAAAAAACCATCAGAAGAAGTACCGAAGGCATATGGAATCATGGCTCCGGTTAAGACGATGGTTTTACCGGCAATTTCCGCATTGGCGATGGCCTTGGCGGTGGTTACCATAGTATCCGTTCCATGAGTAATGAGGATTTTATTAGTACTGGCTTTACGACAACTGTATAAGATTATTTCCCGCTCCTCCTCTCCCATTTCTAGGCTATCCATCATCATTAAAGTTTTGATGTCGATATCCAAGGTACAACGACCACGGTCAAACATTTTCTTTAAATGGGTATCTTTAAAAAACAGTTTCCCCGTAATAAAATTATACTCCTTATCAAAGGTGCCTCCAGTAATAAAAACTTGTATCATATCTTGACAATTATTGAAGGCATAATAATACAAGTATATTCTATAAAATTAATTTAACAAGGATAATAAATTTTCTCTTAAAAGGAATTTTCCTCTGTAAAGGAATGAGAAAACAAATCACATAACAATATAAATACAATATAGTTATTTAATTCCGAAAAACACCACTTTCCTTCAAATACCAAACACCAATGATAAATAAAACCAACAAGAGAATTAGAAAACCCACTTTCCACCAAGAAATTGGTTTTTTACCGCTCACCCGTCCCGTTTGACCATTTATGAAAAAGTGGAAAATTTCATTTTGGTAACGATAAGAGCAAATCCAAAGCGGAAGAATGATGTGTTTAAACGTTTGGGAATGTTTGGTACTGTGAACATGCAGATTCCGCTGTGTATCTCCGCCCAACTGAGCAGAACACATATTGCGCAAGCGATCATCCATAATTCTATCGGCCACCTGAAAACCCTGATCTACTTGTAATTCATAAACCTCTGCTTCCCAACCAATCATCAATCGAGGGTCAAAATTGACCACCTCTTCGAGTCGAAAAGGCAAGACTTTCGTAATCTCCTTTTGTTTTAATCCACCAGAAGCGACGACCAATACATCATCGAAGAAATGCTGCAAACTACCTTTGCGATACTGCCATCGGATTTTCTGAACATTCTGAGATTTCATTTGTCCATTGACATTCACCCGCACGGTTTCATTATAATGATAACCTGCCTCTCCACTCCAATTGGCTTGCGTCTGGGCATCATAAGTCCAAAAAGGAATATAGACCCCATGGAGATTTTCCATGGAAGCTAGCTTTTTCAGTTTATTGGGATGAAAAAAGCCTTGCTGAATCCATTTTGTAAAATGCTTCTCCGCTTCCGTTTTACTGATGTAAAAAGGAATGATGCCAATTGGTTTAATGTACTGATGATCAAAAGCTTCTACATTTACTTTTACCGATCCACAAAAACCACAAGAAGCCTTTGGAACATTGCTTTCGACCATAAATCGCGCACCACAACCATCACATTTACAGACTTTTTTATCAATCGCTTCTGGAGAATATTCTGCTACAGAATCAATGGCTTCGTGGAGCGATTGCTCTATAACTTGATCATTGGAAGTATTGATTTCTTCTAAATAACCACAATACTCACAGCTGATTTTTTTCTTTTCCGCAGAATAAGCCAGTTGACTCCCACAGGAAGGACAGGGCAAATGTAAAAGATCTGGAAGGTGTTGATCTTCTTCATAAATCTGCATAAGGTGTCTTTTTTGATCTTAAGTAAGTGTTCAAAATGGAGTAAAACTAACAGAACTGTCTTTTGGTAAACTTTAAAAATGATGTTAGGGGATTAAAAAGCCGAGCTTGAAATTCCCTAGCATTTTTAATCCCCTAATTACAAAATAAAGACATTTTACAACCTAGCCAATAATTCTGTTTTCTTCGCATCAAACTCAGCATCCGTTAGGATCCCTGCCGTTTTCAATTCTCCCAATTCCTTCAAGGTAGTCATGATTTCTTCGCGAGTCATGGCTTTGCCAGCATCCGCGTTGGAAGCTACTGGGTTTTGTCCTTGCGGTTGTTGCTGTGGTTGTCCTTGTTGCTGATTCATCATCATATTGGCCATTCCAAATCCCATTCCCATACCGATGCCCTCTCCTGCACCACCTCCCGGATTTTCGGCGGCCTTTTCAATTGCATTAGAAGCCTGAAACTGTTGGAATTTATTCATATCGTCGACCATATTCATATTGGTCATTTTATCATAAAACTCTTCCACCTCTTTGGGGAGAGACGTACTCGTGATCTGAAACTTAGTTAGCTCCAATCCAAAAGGATCAAGATCTTGTTGGATAATTGGGGCAATTTTATCGCCCATCTCCGTATAATTAGAAACCATATCTAAGACAGAGATTTCCGCTTCTGCTAAAGCTTCCGCAAATCTTGGCGATACAATATCTCTCAAGGCAGCTTCGACATCTGAACTTTTCACCACTTTTCTAGTTCCAGCAAATTCGGTGAAAAATTGTTTGGCATTTTTGATTTTGATGTAGTAAGTTCCAAAAGCTTTAACCCGAACTTGTTTGAACTGCGGATCCCGCATGATCACCGGATTGGGGGTTCCCCACTTTAGATTGGTAAATGTCCGAGTACTTAGGAAGTAGACATCGCAAAGGAAAGGGGATTTAAAACCTGTTTTCCAATTTCTTAGAGAGGTCAACAAGGGCATATTCTCGGTGATCAATTCGTAGCGGCCCGGTAAAAATTCATCCGCGAAGGTTCCTTCATCGAGGAATAGAGCTTCTTGGGATTCCCGAACGGTCAAGTTTGCCCCATATTTAATATTGGCATCTCGGTCTGGAAATTTTTGCATGATAATGTCCTGGTCTGTTTCCTGCCAGTCAATCACCTCAATCATTTCTCCGCGAATAAAGTCAAATAAACCCATGTTTTGTCTTTTTGATTTAGGGCATGTTTAAATGTTCAATTTGCATTTTTAAACATACCCTTATTGTTATTGAAATTGTGGTCCAATGTAAAACTTAAGTAATTGGCAATAATGGCTTACTAATTACTTTGCTGAGAAGGCAAATTTATTTTGCGTTTTTCGAGTCAGTTGCCTCTTTTTTTAGATCTCTGACCGTAACTTACTAAAGTTAAGGTAAAAAAACACCAATTTTATAGGAGTTACTTCGTTTTTTCGATGAATAACAACTTGAATAAGTCAAATTTATAGCGCTCAGGAATACGAGTCAATATAGCCTTCCTTCTATATGACGGATAAATTTTCTTTTCGGTTCGGATTATGGAAAAATATTTTAGTTAATCTTGCTTTAACGATTCCCAAAAATTAAGTCTTCAAAGGGAGGGAAAGGGAAATATCTCTACCCCTTAAAAAATCCAATACTCCATTGATATTCTGTACCATAACTTGAGGATACTCCTCTGGCACAGAACGCAAACGATAAGGTATTCCGTGAGGAAATTTTTCACCAATTGTAATTTCTTCATAAAAAGCGAGTCTTTGCCCCTGGTGATTAGAGAAAAATAACCAAATCACTATTTTCCCTTGATAAGACATCCTTTCTCCTGTTTCTAGTTGACTTTGGGCAGAGTCCTCTTCTATCATAAACGGATCTTCAAAATCATAATTCCACCAATAATCAATATCCACGGGAGTCATGAAATTTTCTTTTAGCAGTAAAGATTGTATTTCTATGACTGGATTTCCTTCCTTTCTAAGAATCCTTATCCAACCCAATCGACTGATTAGAAAAAGCATATGCAATAAACCATTTCCAAGAATAATCCAAAGCCAATAGCTTTTGAAGAAGTCGGTATCAATCCCAGGAATAGCAAATAGAATAAGGAAAATGAAAAGAGTACCTCCATAAAAACTTCGAAATAAGTCGAAAAGAGAACAGCCAAGAAAAACATAGGTCTTTTTCATAAGCACTTCTTTGGTTCTCTTTAACATAAGACTAAAACCGCAAAACTTCCTTAAGTTTCGACTAATGGCATTACTTTTTAGGCCAACTGAAACGAACAAAAGCGAAGAAATCTTCGACCTAAAATCATCGCCACCACTTTTCTTGAATCGTATCCGAGTAAGTGAATAGTTTTCCCAAAGGCGGTAATAAATAATCTACTCCTTTTTCTTCCGAAAACTTCACAAATTCTTCTGCAGGCTCTGACCAAGTGTGTTGATAAGAAAGAGAAAACCCAGCCCAATGCACGGGCATTGCTTTTTTTACTTGAGCATCTAAGGCCGCTTGTAGACTTTCGTCGGGAAACATATGAATGGGGCGCCAGTCGTCATTATATTGACCACATTCCATAAAAGCAAAATCAAAGGAGCCGAAGCGCTCCCCAATGGTTTTAAAATGTTGGCCATAGCCTCCATCTCCACTAAACCAGATATTTTCTTTCTCTGTTTTAAACACCCAGCCTCCCCAAAGACACTTCGCCCTATCGGTCAGACCACGTCCCGAAAAATGACGAGTTGGCGTAAAGGTGATCTGAATATTTTCGAGCATTCCTTCCTGCCACCAATCAAATTCAAAGATCAAATCCGCTTCCACTCCCCAGCGAACGAGATGCCTTTTTAAACCTAAGGCTACAAAATACTTTTTAGTTTTGGACTTTAATTTTTGCATGCTGTCATAATCCAAATGATCATAATGATCGTGGGTCAATAAAAGCAAGTCTATTTCAGGAAAATCATCAATCAAAGACAAACTATTCTCCGAAAAACGTTTATTGGCAATAGGGGCAATCGGTGTCGTATCTGGACCTAACATTGGATCAATTAAAATCGTTTTACCCTCCAATCGCATCAAGACAACAGAATGTCCATACCAAATGAATTTTGCTTGATCAGCAGGTGCTAAAAATGCTTTTTTATCAAAAGGCACAAAGGGTAAATTAGCATTGGGCTTTTGACCTTTTTTAGTCAATTGCTTGTAGATGACTCCGGGTATTTTTCCCAAAGCAATATCCATCTCCGTTTCTTCCAAATTTTGAAATTTTCCATCTTTCCAATGCGCTGATTGTTCGTATCGACTTTGAAGTTCTTTCGTAACTTTTCCACCAAATTGTAGTCGGAAGTTTTTCATGTTTTTTATTTTTTACATTCAAAACACTTACTTTTGATTATGCTTTTCTTAGATTAACATTGGTCAGCATTATAAAATCAAAGCGATCCGATTCCTATCATAAGATTGCAGAAACTTCCAGAGAATTGATTTTCACAAGTTTTGCATTTGAACGAAGTAAGTGCTTGGACATTGCTTTTTGTTGAATCGAAAAATAGCTTGCAAGAGTAAAATAAGGGAAAGTAATTTATAAAGTCCTACTCCTGCTTATTTTCTCTTCTAGACAGACCCAACTTTTCTTTATGGCTTCCAGATTTTTCTTATTCCCTGAATCGTCAAGTAAAACAGTAAAATCACAAGAAGTAAAATAAGAATTCCCCAGACGTGGCTTCCAACAAAAAACATAGAATTGAGGAGTATCGTAAAAGCCATGAAGCCCCAAAAAATAAGTAACAAAATGGTCAGGAAGATATTGACCAGTATTTTTTTTATTCATCTTTCACTTTTTTTAATTCTGCGTTAAGTCTTATTCCTTTGCCCAAATTTCCCGAAGGCATAAATAAGTAAAAAATACCAAAGCCAAAACAACCAAGAAAACCACAATAACCATAAAATTACCATGCATGGTCAATGCGGAATAAACCAATACTCTTCCAATTACTAAGGTAAAAAAAATTAACATTAAAATGGTCACTACTATTTTTCCTAACAGATTTACTTTCAACATTTCTTTTCATTTAAGAGGACAAGTAATTTTCTTTTGAATGCTACTTAAAAAAACCCCGAACCTTGGGCATTCCAAGATCCGGGATCTGTCTTAATTATCGCTATTTAATTTTCTTATTTTTTAAGCTGGACTTTGATTTTCCGCAAAGAATTTTTCGGTCTTTGCATTTTCTAATTTATTTAAAAACTTATCGGCTTCGTGTTTGTCTCGTACCACTTTGGCTAAGGTCAGACAAGAAGTCAAACTAAACAAATAAGCCATCACTAAAAAGCCAGTAATCGCAGGATCTGCCTTTAGATAATAAAGACCTACAATCATTCCGACGAAAGACACCGCAAAAGAAATCCAAGCCATCATATCAAAAGACTTGGTGTTTTGGTGTTCATAAATATAACCATTCATAATTATTAAATTTCGTTAAAAAATTCTGATAGTTTTTTTATGAAAGCAAGCTGCGGAAATTATCCGCCGAATAGACTTTTGTTTCGACCAAATTCCTCTTTTTTTGGATTAAAGGTAAGTGTTAAAATTTTCTAGCTAAATATTTCCTCACTCCACAAACACCCTAAACAACTGACAATCAATATCTTAAAGGAACAAAAAACAAAAGCCTCAGATTCTTATCCTGCCTTTTTATTTAAATTATCTTTTTCCAGTTTCTCCCACAAAAAATATCTGAGCCCTATAATAAGAAGGTGCGACCGAAAATCGGTCGCACCTTTTTTAAGAAACATGCTTGTATTTATTTCACAACGGCTTCTCGCAAAGCTGCTGTGTAAGGCTCTGATGTCAAACAATCAAAGGACCAAAAGTTTTTGAACCTTCCTCCCCTCTTCCGTTTGTAAAACCAAATAATACATTCCCGCTGTTAAATTATCCAAACTTAAATCCTTGCGGTGCATTCCTTTTTCTAATAGCCGTTCCGACCAAATAGTTTTCATTAATTTCCCAGTGCTTCCTTCCAAGATCGATAGACTGGTCATTTGATCTTTAGAAAGTTCTAGCGCTATTTGCGTTGTGTTTCCAGCTATAGGATTTGGGAAAACGGACCATTTAGTAGATGGATTATTTGTAGCCAGTTTTGGAACCAGTATTGGATCTATCTCTTCTGGCATTAACAATACGTCCCAAGGCGACAAGTCCAAATCTTCTTCAATTATAATGAAAAAGAATCCCGTTTGTAATCCTTCACAAACAGATTTTACCAGATATAATTTTCTAGAAACAGATTCGAGTTCATCAAAAACGAAAGAAGGAGAATCATGATTATGAGTAGTTGTTGAGTTCAATTCATAATCATGATATTTGCCGATATAGGTCTCACAATTACTATGAGAACTTTTCCAATCTATTTCAAGTTCATATTTTAAACTAATCGGATTATAGCCATATCTAAACAACATGGAGTCCGGTTGGATAGAAGGATTGTATGGATATTCATTAAATTCTGTTTCCAATAAATTTATAGTTTGCTCCAAGACAATTCCTCTTGTCAATTCCCGAGTGTAACCAAAACGTTCGCCATAGAAACAGGTAATGTTAGCTGCCATTTCCATTATCCTAGAAGGAGTTACATAACCGCCATAGTCATCTTCAGGAAAAGTTTCGCAACCTTGAGCATTCCCATTAAAAGGAGTAACAAATAATAGTACAATGCTGACCAAGAAAGAAGTGATTTTATTTTTCATAATGTAGTAATTTTAAAAAGCCCAAAAAATGATGTTACAAATAGCTCTCTCTAAAACTAATCGCTCAGCAATATTTCCAATAATTATTCTAAGTAACGAGTAAATAATAACTTGACCATTTCGCCGATGATCTTTTACTCCAATACTTCGTTATTTTTCTCAGCAATAACTGCATCCCGTCCGCTTCGCGGCCTGCTTGCCGGCAAAGCTATCGTGTATACATAAGTCGTGACAGG